>DASXIP010000425.1:0-1608 GCA_036497875.1 Caldimonas sp. | reverse complement strand
CTGCGCCAGCCGCGCGATTTCGCCGGCGTGGTTCATGCCGAGCTCGACGACCGCTGCGCGGCAGCCGTTGCGCAGCCGCAGCAGCGTCAGTGGCAGACCAATGTCGTTGTTGAAGTTGCCCTCGGTCGCGAACGCCGCGTCCTCGACCCAGGCGCGCAGGATCGCGGCGATCATCTGCGTCACCGTCGTCTTGCCGTTGCTGCCGGCGACAGTGACGAGCGGCATCGCGAAGCGCCGCCGCCAGGCGGCCGCGAGGTCGCCGAGCGCATGCTTGCTGTCGGCGACGACGAGCCCCGGCAGCCCCGCTTCGTCGAGGCCACGCTCGGCGAGCGCGGCGACGGCGCCGCGCGCCTTGGCGTCGCCGAGAAAGGCGTGGGCATCGAAGCGCTCACCGCGCAGGGCGACGAAGAGGTCGCCCGAAGCGATGCTGCGGGTGTCGCTGTGGACGCGGGTGAACGCCGTCGTCGCGCTGCCGACGAGGCTGGAGTTGGCGAGCATCCGCGCGGCGTCGCCGAGCGTCGTCATCGCCGGCGCTCGCGCACCCGCGCCGCTGGCGCGCGCCGCGAGCGCGGCCTCGGCGTGGGCGGCGTCGGAGAACGAAAGCCTGGCGCCGGCGATGTCCTGGTAGTCCTCGTGGCCCTTGCCGGCGAGGAGGATCACGTCGGCCGGTGCTGCGCTCCCGACGGCGTGGCGGATCGCCTCGGCGCGGTTCTCGATCACGTCGATCTCGTCATGACCGATCGCGCCGGCCAGGATCTGGGCGAGGATGAGGTCGGGCGACTCGAGGCGCGGGTTGTCACTCGTCAGGACGACGCGGCCGGCGAGGCGGCAGGCGATCGCTCCCATCAGCGGCCTCTTGGCGGCATCGCGGTTGCCGCCGCAGCCGAACACGCACCAGAGCTGGCCGCCGCGAGCGCGCGCGAGCGGCGCCAGCGCAGCGAGCGCCTTCTCGAGCGCGTCGGGCGTATGCGCGTAGTCGACGACAACCTCGGGCATCGCGGTCGCCGTGGCGCCGTCGCCGCCGATCCGCTGCATCCGACCTGGCACCGGCGTCAGCGCCGCGCAGGCGCGCACCGCGTCGGCGAGCGCAAAGCCGAGCCCGCGCAGCGCGGCGAGGACGCAGAGCAGGTTGCTCGCGTTGTAGTCGCCGATCAGCGGCGTCGCGATGGCGATGCGCTCGTCGCCCTCGATGACGTCGAACGTGAGTCCCTCGCGGTCGTGACGCAACTCGGCGGCACGCAGGCGCGCGTTCTCGCCGCGGGTCGAGATCGTCCAGCAGTCGACCGTGCTGTTGGCGAGCGAGTCCGCGAGCTCGGAGCCCTGTGCGTCGTCGAGATTGACGACGGCGGCACGCAGCCCGGGCCAGGCGAAGAGCTGCGCCTTTGCCTCCCAGTACGCGCGCATGTCGCCGTGGTAGTCGAGATGGTCCTGGCTGAAGTTCGTGAAGACCGCGACGGCGACGCGGGTGCCGGCGAGTCGATGCTCGACGATGCCGATCGACGACGCTTCGACCGCGCAGGCGCGACAGCCCCGCTCGGCGAACGCGTGCAGTGCGTTCTGCAGCGTGATCGGGTCGGGCGTCGTCAGGCCGGTCGATTGCATGGCAAT
>DASXIP010000424.1:0-2144 GCA_036497875.1 Caldimonas sp. | reverse complement strand
CAGCAGCCCGTATTCGTCGCCGACCCGAGTCAGGGGCAGGAGACTTCATCAGACGTCACTGTTTCGAGCTAAGTCGTTGATTTTGCTTCTATCAGTTCGATCTTGTAGCCGTCGGGGTCGGCGACGAAGGCGATCACCGTCGTCCCGCCCTTGACCGGCCCGGGCTCGCGCGTGACGGTGCCGCCGCCGGCGCGGATCTTCTCGCACGCGGCGCGGATGTCGGCCATGCCGAGCGCGATGTGGCCGTAGGCGTTGCCGAGCTCGTACGTGCTGACGCCATGGTTGTAGGTGAGCTCGATCTCGGCCTGCTCGGGGTTCGAGCCGTAACCGACGAAGGCGAGCGAATAGCCCTGCTCGGGGCGCTCGGTCGTTCGCAGTAGACGCATTCCCATGATGCGCGTGTAGAAGTCGATCGAGCGCTGGAGGTCGCCGACCCGCAGCATCGTGTGGAGGAGTCTCATGTCGGTGCTCGAAGGTTCATTTCGCGTCGAAGATAAAGCAGGTCGTCGAGCCGTGAGCGTACAGCTTGCCGTCGCTGCCGGTCAGGCGAGCGTCGGCCGTCGCCATCCGCCCGCCGCCATGGATGATGCGGCCTTCGGCGCGAACGAAGGGCACCTTGGCGGTGAGCGGGCGGACGATATTGACCTTGAGCTCGGCCGTCGTGTAGGCCTTGCCGGGCGGCAGGATCGACGCGACGGCGCAGCCGAGCGCCGAGTCGAGCAGTGTCGCGAACCAGCCGCCGTGGACGATGCCCATCGGGTTGTAGTGCGCGAACCCCGGCTTGCCTTGGAAGACGATGCGGCCGTGCTCCGCCTCGGCGAGGATGAAGTCGAGCGTCTGCGAAATCGGCGGCGCGGGCCACTCGCCGGCGAGCATCGCCTGGAACATCTGCAGGCCTGACTTGCCGGCGGCCTGCTCGGGCGTCGCGATCCCGAAGCGGATTCCGCTCGCTCGCGAGGCGTCGTCGAAGGCCTGCCATTCGGCGAGCTGGTCGGCGGCTGGTGCTGATCGGGTTTCGGGCATCGGCGACTCCTGTGCGAGCAAACAATTGTAGCTACAATCATTTGATGTCCACCGACGACCGCCTTGTTCCGCGCGGCTGCACCAGCTTCAAGCTGCGCCAGCTGACGCGGCGCGTCAGCCAGCACTACGACCACGTCGTCGGCGAGTGCGGCCTGAAGACGACGCAGTACTCGCTGCTATCGCAGATCGAACGGCTCGCTCCGGTGCGGCCGAGCGACCTTGCCGCGGCGATGGCGATGGACGCGTCGACCCTGACGCGCAACCTCCAGCCGTTGATCGAGCATGGCTGGGCCAGGGTCGGTCCGGGTGCCGACGGCCGCTCGCGCCTCGTCGTCCTCACTGCCCGCGGTCGCGTCAAGCGCGCCGAGGCGCAGCGTGCCTGGAAGCGCGCGCAGCTCACGCTCAACGAGCGCCTCGGCAGCGACCGCGTCGCCGCGCTGCACGCGTTGCTCGATAGCTGCCTCGCCGACTTGTCCGAACCGGAGACCTCCGATGCCTGATGCCGCCACCGCCGCCGCGCGCCCGTCTCGCGCGGCGATTCCGTTTGCGCTCGTCCTCCTCGCCGCCGGCGGAGTCTTCGCGGTGACGATGGGCGCGCGGCAGTCGATGGGGCTCTTTCTCAGCGTCATCAACTCGACGACCGGCCTCGGCCTGGCGAGCATCAGCCTCGCGTTCGGCGTCGGCCAGTTGTGGTGGGGGTTGACGCAGCCGGTCGCCGGCATCGTTGCCGACCGCTACGGCGCCGGCCGCGTTCTGTTCGTCGGCCTGCTCTTCGTCTGCCTCGGCACCGCGCTCATTCCCCTGATGTCGACGACGCTTGGCCTCATCGTTGCGATCGGCGTCCTCGCGGCCGGCGGCGCAGGCCTTGCGGGTCCTTCGGTGCTGCTGGCCGCGACGGCGCGATTGACGCCGCCGGCACGGCGCGGCATCGCGACCGGGATCGTCAACGCTGGCGGCTCGTTCGGCCAGTTCATCTTCGTTCCCATCGCGCAGGGAATCACCGCGATCGCCGGCTGGGCGGTCGCGATCCAGAGCATGGCGGCCATCGTCCTGCTCGCGCTGCCGGCGGCGTGGCTGCTGCGCGGCAGCGCGGCGCAGGCCGCGAGCGCGGCGGCAGCGAC
>DASXIP010000423.1:0-1726 GCA_036497875.1 Caldimonas sp. | reverse complement strand
CGTCGCCGCTGCCGTTGCCAGCCGCGACCGGACGTCGGCGATCGTGACCTCGCGGTAGTGGCCGACAAGTACCTGTGCCGCGGTCATTCCGGGCGGCGGGTTCTTCGCGAGCTGGCGCTTCTCGCGCTCGGCGGCGGTGTGTTCCAGGGCGGCGCGGGTGTCGAGAAGCCCTTCGCCGCGCTGCGGGTCGGCACGTCCGATCTGCGCGGCGAGCCAGCCGCGCGCATCGCTGCCGACGATCGCGAGATCGGCTTCGCCGAGGCCGAAGCGATGCGCCGCGATCGCGGCGGGCAGGGACGAGGACGACGTCACGACACCTCCCGTGAAGACCGTGATTCTCCCCGTCGCCCGTCAAGCTGGCGTGTGGCGGATGTCAAGAAGTGTGCGGGCGCTCGGCAACCGTGCCTTTTGTCGCGCAGGCAGCGGCATTCCCCGGCAGGGACGCGCTACTTCACGAGCAAGCGGTCGATGCCGAGCACGTCGGACGCGACCAGCCGCCCCGACGCCTGACGGAGCCGCAGCGTCGCCAGCAGCACGTCGTAGCGCGCCCGGGCGAGATCGCGCCGAGTCTGGTAGAGCTGGCTCTGCGCGTTCAGCACGTCGACGTTGACCCGAATGCCGACGCGGTAGCCGAGCTGCGTCGCTTCCAGCGCCAGCTGGCTCGACGCTTCGGCTGCCTCGAGCGCCTTCACCTGCGCGACGCTCGACTGCACGGTGTAGTACGCCTGTCGCGTCGCTTGCGTCACGGCGCGGCGCGCCGCTTCCAGGTCGTTGCGAGAGCGCTCTTCGAGGACGATCGTCTCGCGGATGCGGTTCTGGATCGAGCCGCCGGCGTAGAGCGGCACGTTGAGCTGGACGCCGAGGGTACCGGCAGCGTTGTAGCCGGTGGCGTTTGCCGCGATCGTGCCGTGCCCGCCAGTGACCGAAGCGATCGCGTCGATCGTCGGCAGCGCCTGCGCGCGCGCCTTTTCGGTCTCGAGCAAGGCGATGTCGTAGGCAACCTGGGCGCGGCGAACTGACGGATGTTCTTCGGCGGCGCGGCTGACGAGCTCCGCGACCGGGGTCGACGCCGTCGGCGGCAGCACCAGCGGGCCGGCCAGCTGGCGCGGCACGACGTTGTCGCGGCCGACCAGCTGGTCGAGCGCAATCCGCTTGGTGACGAGGTCGTTGCTGGCGGCGATCTCCTGCGCCGTCGCCAGATCGAACCGTGCCTGCGCCTCGCGGGTGTCGGTGATCGTGGCCGTGCCGACCTCGAAATTGCGCTTGGCCGACGCGAGCTGTTCCGCGATCGCGGTCTTGTTCGCGCGCGTCGTCTCCAGCGTGTCCTGCGCGCCGAGGACGTCGAAGTAGGCCTGGCTGAGACGCAGGATGAGGTCCTGCTCGGCGGTGTCGAGGTCGGCGAGCGATGACTCGAGCGTGCGCTCGGCCTGGGCGATGGTTGCGGTGTTGCCGCGGTTGAAGAGCGGTTGCTTGCCGTTCAGCGTTGCGCTGAGCGCGTTGCTGCCGAAGTTGTCGCCGACCGTCGGCTTGGTCTGCACCCGGCCAACGTCGGCCGAGAGCGACGCGCTCGGCCGCATCAACGCGCGGGTCTGCTCGACGCGGTAGGTGGCCGAGTCGGCGAGGGCGCGCGCCGACAGGTAGGTCGCGTCGTAGCCGTGCGCCGCCTCGTAGAGCTCGAGCAGCGACTGCGCGCGCACCGGCACCGACGCGAGCAACAAGCCGGCGA
>DASXIP010000422.1:0-3900 GCA_036497875.1 Caldimonas sp. | reverse complement strand
CAGGTGCTGCTCACGTACGCGCTGATCCTCGTCTTCGAGGAGATGAGGAGCATCCTGGTCGGCAACGACGTCCACGGCGTCGCGGCGCCGTCTTGGCTCGCCGGCGGCTTTCGCCTCGGCGGCCTGATGGAGTACCCGTGGTATCGCGTCTTCGCGTCGGCGGCGTGCCTCGTCGTCGCGCTCGCGCTCTACGCGGTCGTCAACCGGACTCGCCTGGGCATGATGATCCGCGCCGGCGCCAGCAATCGCGACATGGTGCGCGGCCTCGGCGTCGACATCCGACGCCTCTACCGGATCGTCTTCGCCGGGGGTGTGGCGCTGGCCGCGCTCGCCGGCATGATCGCCGCGCCGCTGTCGTCGGTCTACCCCGGCATGGGCTCGAGCGTGCTGATCATCTGCTTCGTCGTCGTCGTCATCGGCGGAATCGGCTCGATCACCGGCGCGCTCGTCGCGTCGCTGCTGGTCGGCTTCGTCGACACCTTCGGCAAAGTCTTCTTCGCCGAATGGAGCGGCGTCGGCGTCTACGTGTTGATGGCGATCGTCCTCGTCTGGCGGCCCGAAGGGCTGATGAAGCGTGGCGCCTGACGCCGCGCTCACGCCATCGAGGCAGATCGCCGCCGACGTCGGCGCGCTGCCCGACATCGGCCGCCACGAAGCCGGCGGCTGGCGCGTCCCGGCGGCAGCGGCGCTCGTGGTCGCCGCGCTGCCGCTCGTCGTTTCGCCATACACGCAGGACCTCGTCGTCCGCATCGCGGTCTACGCGATCTTCGCCCTCAGCCTCGAGCTGCTCGTCGGCGCGACTGGGCTCGTCAGCCTCGGCCACGCCGCGTTTCTCGGCATCGGCGCGTATGTCACTGTTCTCGCCTCGGGCGACAGCGGGGCATCGCTCGCACTCCTCGTGCCGCTCGCGATCGGCGGCGCCGCCACGTACGCCATCGTCGTCGGCGCACTCAGCCTGCGGACGCGCGGCGTCTACTTCATCATGGTCACGCTCGCGTTCGCCCAGATGGCGTACTTTGTCGTCCACGACACCAAGGTGGGCGGCGGCAGCGACGGCATCTTCCTCTACGTCAAGCCGACGCTCGCCGCCGGCGGCACGACGCTGGTCGATCTCGGCGGGCGAATGACGCTCTACTATGCCGTGCTGGCTGCGCTCGTCGCAACGTATGCGTTCATCGCGATGCTGCTCCGCTCGCGCTTCGGTCACGCGCTCGCGGGCATCCGCGTCAACGAGCAACGCATGCGCGCCGCGGGCTTTGCGACGACGCCGTACAAGCTCGCCGCGTTCGTCGTCGCCGGCGCGCTCGCCGGCCTCGCCGGCCTCCTGCTCGCGGTCAAGGACGGTGCCGTCAATCCGGAGCTGCTGTCGTGGCAAGAGTCGGGCGCGGTGCTGCTGATGCTGATCTTCGGCGGCATTGGCAGCCTTCGCGGCGCCGTGCTGGGCGCGATCGCGTTCACCCTGCTGAAGGAGTTGTTCCAGTCGGAAGCGCTGTTCGGCCCGATCGCACAGCACTGGCAGCTGACGCTCGGCTTGACGATCATCGCCTTCGTGGCCGCGCTGCCGCGCGGGCTGATCGGCCTCGGTGGGCAACTGCGCGCGCTGGCACGCGGGAGAGCGGCGCGCGCTGCGCGGCCGACGGCATGAGCGCGGTGCTCGCCGATGCGGCCGACCCGCGCGCAGCGGCAGCGTCGCGACCGCTGCTAGAGGCGATCGGCCTCGGGCGGCGCTTTCGCGGCCTCGCCGCGGTCGACCAGGTCTCACTCGACGTCGCGGTCGGCGAGATCCACGCTGTCATCGGCACCAACGGCGCCGGCAAGTCGACCCTCGTCAACATGCTCTCGGGCGAGCTTGCGCCGAGCGCCGGTAGCGTCCGCTTCGCCGGCGACGACGTCACGCGCTGGTCACAGCCGCGCCGCGCGCGCGCCGGCATCGGCCGCAGCTATCAGCGGACGACGATCTTTGGCGACTTCAGCGTCGTCGAGAACTGCCGCCTCGCGGCGCAGGCGGCCGCGCCGCGCGCGTGGCGCGTCTGGGAGCCGGCGTCGCGCGACGCGCGCGGCATCGAGGTTGCCCTAGGAGCGCTTACCGCCGCCGGCCTCGACGACGACGCCGGCCGCATTGCCGGGACACTCAGCCACGGCGCCAAGCGCCAGCTCGAGATCGCGATGTGTCTCGCGACGGCGCCGCGCGCGCTCCTTCTCGACGAACCGCTCGCCGGCATGGGCGCCGAGGAAACCGGGCGCATGCTCGAGTTGCTCGTCGGCCTGAAGCAAGGCCACGCGATCCTTCTCGTCGAGCACGACATGGACGCGGTGTTCCGGATTGCCGACCGCATCACGGTGATGGTCAACGGCCAGGTCATCGCGAGCGACGTCCCGGAGCGGATCCGCAACGACCGCGCCGTCCGGCTCGCGTATCTCGGCGACGTGCACTGAGCGGACAGACGATGAGCGCGCTCCTCGACATCGCCGACCTGCACGCGCACTACGGCGACAGCCACGTCCTGCGCGGCGTCACGCTGCAGCTCTTCGCCGGCCGCTCGCTCGGCCTGCTCGGCAGGAATGGGATGGGCAAGACGACGCTGATTCGTACCGCGCTCGGCTACGTGCGCACGAGCGGCGGCAGCGTCGCCTGGCAAGGCCGCACGACGACCGGCGCGCCGCCCGAGCGGATGGCGCGCCTTGGCATCGGCTACGTGCCCGAAGGCCGCGGCATCTTCCCCACCCTCTCGGTGCGTGAGAACCTCGTCATGTGCGCGCGGCCCGGCGCCGACGGCCGCCGCGAGTGGACGCTCGAGCGCATCCTCGCGACCTTCCCGCGCCTCGCCGAGCGGCTCGGCCACGGCGGCCAGCAGCTCTCGGGCGGCGAGCAGCAGATGCTCGCGATCGGCCGCGCCCTGCTCACCAATCCGCTTCTGCTGATCCTCGACGAGGCGACCGAGGGTCTCGCACCGCTCGTCGTCGCAGACATCTGGCACACGATCGCGACGATCCGGGCGAGCGGCATTGCGACCCTGATCGTCGACCGCAACGCACAGGCAGTCCTCGCCCACACCGACGACGCCGTCGTCCTCGAGAAGGGGCGCATCGTCCTGGCCGGGACGTCGGCCGAGCTCGCGGCCGACCGCGAGGCACTGGCGCGCACGCTCGGCGTCTGAGCCGCCGTAGACTGCGCTTCGCCCATCCGCCTGGGAGGCTGCATCGTGATTCTCGAAGTCGCCGACATCCGCATCACGCCCGGCAAGAACGCCGAGTTCGAGGCCGCCATCGCGCGCGGCCTCGGCGCCGTCCTGCCGCGCGCCACCGGCTTCGTCGCGCACCAGGTGCAGCGCGGCATCGAATCGCCCGATCGCTATCTGCTCATGATCTGGTGGCGCTCTGTCGAGAACCACACCGTCGACTTCCGCCAGGGGCCTCTCTTTGCCGAGTGGCGTTCGCACATCGGCCCCTTCCTCGCCTCGCCGCCGCAGGTCGAGCACTTCGATCTCGCGCTCGAGTCCGCCTGACGCGCTCCGCGTTCGAGCGCGCAACGCCGGGACGTTGCGAAGCCGAACGCGCCTCGCAAGAAACGCAGAGCTAACGCGCAAGACCGAGCGGGCTACTAAGCCGCGCGCCCGCAGGGTCGACCGCCGCAGTCGGAGCGCAGCCCGCTGCCCGGCCACGCCTTTGCGCGCCGGCCTTCGCGTGCTGGATGCGTGCCAAGCAGACGTCGTTATGAACCAAGCACAGAAGCAAACGCCGAAACTGTTCTTCGCTGCGGCGTAAGCGCTTCTTACAGTCCACGCTCCGGCGCTTTGGCGCCTGTGCGAACGAGGCGATGGACACGGCGAAGGCGACGGCTCTGTATGCGCGCGCGAACGCGGGCTTCGACCAGGGCGTCGACAACGCACGCCGGCTACT
>DASXIP010000421.1:0-4988 GCA_036497875.1 Caldimonas sp. | reverse complement strand
CTTGTGATCCTGTATCATCTTCCAGAACCGGCCGGCGTCTGGGTACGTGGGCACGCCCTCGAACACGATCTCGGTGCCGCCCAGCGCCAGCGGGCCGTAGGTGATGTAGGTGTGGCCGGTGACCCAGCCGATGTCGGCGGTGCACCAGAAGACGTCGTCGGGCTTGAGGTCGAAGGTCCACTTCGTGGTCAGCGCCGCGTGCAGCAGGTAGCCGCCGGTGGAGTGCTGCACGCCCTTGGGCTTGCCCGTGGAGCCGGAGGTGTAGAGCAGGAACAGCGGATGCTCGGCGAGCACCCATTCCGGCTCGCACGTCGTCGGCTCCTTCGCCACCAGCTCGTGCAGCCACTTGTCGCGCGGCGCGACGAAGTCGACCTTGCCGCCGCTGCGGCGATAGACGATGACGTCGCGCACCGCCACGTTCGGCGCGGCGAGCGCCTCGTCGACGATCGCCTTCAGCGGCAGCGCCTTGCCGCCGCGCATCTGCTCGTCGGCGGTGATGACGAGCACGGCGCCGGTGTCGGCGATGCGGTCGCGCAGGCTCTGCGCCGAAAAGCCGCCGAACACGACCGAGTGCGTCGCGCCGATGCGGGCGCATGCCTGCATCGCGACGACGGCCTCGATCGACATCGGCATGTAGATCACGACGCGATCGCCCTTGACGATGCCGCGCGACTTCATCGCGTTGGCGAGCCTGCAGGTGCGCTCGAGCAGCTCGCGGTAGTCGATCTTGGTGACACTGCCGTCGTCGGCCTCGAAGAGGATCGCGGTCTTGTCGCCGCGGCCCTGCTCGATGTTGCGGTCGAGGCAGTTGTACGACGCGTTCAGCGTGCCGTCCTCGAACCACTTGAAGAACGGCGGCTGGTCGTCGTTGAGGACGCGCTTGAACGGCGTCCGCCACGAGATCAGCTCGCGCGCGAGGCGGCCCCAGTACGCCTGGTGGTCGCGGGCGGCCTCGTCGCACAAGGCCTGGTACGCGGGCATTCCCGACACCCAGGCCGTCTTGACGAGCGCCGCGGGCGGCTCGTACACGTGTTGTTCTGCGCTCATCGGCTGGTCTCCGGCGGTCGTGATCCGCGTGTTTGTACCTCATGTGCCAAACCGATGACTTGCGAGTCCGCAATGACGGCGTGCCGCTCGCCACGCGGCAGGTGCATCGGGTGGAGGCTTTCGGCGCCGGCCGAGCGGCGATGCGGCGCCCGCGAGTTGCCTAGCTGGCGCGCCGAACCTCTTCGCGCTGCTTCGGCGTCAGGATGGCGTCGCTGCGCTTGCGCATCTCGAGCATGTTCTCGAACATCTGCTTGTGCACCCCGGCGACCACGTCGTACGCCTTGCGCGCCGCCTGCTCGTCGAACGCCGCACCGGGCGCACCGGCGTCGCCGTTCGACATCGTCGCGTGCATCTGCTGCATCAGGGGCCACTGCTTCTTCCAGAAGTCCTGGCGCACTTGCCCAAGAGCCTTGCGCTGCTCGGCGCTGAGGTCGGCCGGCAGGTAGCCGTCGCCCCAGCGGCCATTGCCGCCCATCATTCCCGGGCCGTAGCCGCCACCCATCATTCCCGGTCCGTAGCCGGCCATCATCCCCGGGCCGTAGCCTTCCATCATCATCCCGGGCCCATAGCCGCCCATCATGCCCGCGCCATAGCCGGGGCCCGGCTGCGCGGCGGCGGTAGCGGCCAGAACGACGGCCGCGGCGAAGGCGATCCAGGTGCGTTTCATCTCAAGCTCCTCGTCGGTGGTGGCGATGCATTCACCGTACGCCTGCGGGCGAGGGGGGTCTTGACCTGGGTCAGCCGGGATGCACCTGTCGCGCCGGCGACACGACGCAGGCGAATGGAATAATCGCGACGACCATTCGAGGCTCTCATGACCAGCACCATCCAGCACGCCGATTTCGTCGAATCGATCGCCGCTGCCCTCCAGTACATCAGCTACTACCATCCGGCCGACTACATCGCTCATCTCGCGCGCGCCTACGAGATCGAGGAGGGCCCGGCGGCGAAGGACGCGATCGCCCAGATCCTCACCAACTCGCGGATGTGCGCCGAGGGCGCGCGGCCGATCTGCCAGGACACCGGGATCGTCAACGTCTTCCTGAAGGTCGGCATGGACGTCCGCTTCGGGGGCTTCCCGGGCAGCGTCGAGGACGCCGTCAACGACGGCGTTCGCAAGGCCTATCTCGATCCCGACAATCCGCTGCGTGCGTCGATCGTCGGCGATCCGCACTTCGAGCGCAGGAACACCAAGGACAACACGCCCGCCGTCGTCGAGACGACGCTGGTTCCTGGCAACACGATCGACGTCATCGTCGCCGCCAAGGGTGGCGGCAGCGAGAACAAGTCGAAGTTCACGATGATGAACCCGAGCGATAGCCTGGTCGACTGGGTGCTGAAGACGGTGCCGACGATGGGCGCCGGCTGGTGCCCGCCGGGAATGCTCGGCATCGGCATCGGCGGCACCGCCGAGCGGGCGATGCTGCTCGCCAAGAAGAGCCTGATGGACGACATCGACATGGCCGAACTGAGGAAGCGCGGCCCGGCGAATCCGACCGAGGCACTGCGCATCGAGCTGTGCGACAAGATCAACGCGCTCGGCATCGGCGCCCAGGGCCTCGGCGGCCTGACGACGGTGCTCGACGTCAAGATCGCGATGGCACCGACGCACGCGGCATCGAAGCCGGTGGCGATGATCCCGAACTGCGCGGCGACGCGCCACGCCCACTTCGTCCTCGACGGCTCGGGGCCGGTATATCTCGACCCGCCGAGCCTCGACCTCTGGCCCGATGTGCATTGGGCGCCCGACCGGCAGGCGAAGAAGGTCGACCTCGACACGCTGACGAAGGAACAGGTCGCGTCGTGGCAACCCGGCGACCGGCTGCTCCTGAACGGCAGGATGCTCACCGGCCGCGACGCCGCGCACAAGCGGATCGCCGACATGCTGCAGAAGGGCGAGCCGTTGCCGGTCGACTTCACGAACCGGGTCATCTACTACGTCGGTCCGGTCGATCCGGTACGAGGCGAGGTCGTCGGCCCGGCGGGACCGACGACGGCGACGCGGATGGACAAGTTCACCGAGACGATGCTCGCCCAGACCGGACTCATCGCGATGATCGGCAAGGCCGAGCGCGGGCCGGTCGCGATCGAGTCGATCAAGAGGCACCGCAGTGCCTACCTGATGGCAGTCGGCGGCGCCGCTTACCTGGTGTCGAAGGCGATCAAGCAGGCCAAGGTCGTCGGCTTCGCCGATCTCGGCATGGAAGCGATCTACGAGTTCGCGGTCCAGGACATGCCGGTGACGGTCGCCGTCGACGCCAACGGCACGTCGGTGCACGAGACCGGCCCGGCCGAGTGGAAGGCGAGGATCGGCAGGATCCCGGTCGCAGTCGCCTGAGCCGGCGTCGTCCGCCGGCGTTCAGTCCGCGCCGCGCTCGCGCGCGCGCAGGAACGCGAGCAGGCTCGCGTCGTCCTCGGCACCGTGGCCGGCGTCGACCGCGGCCGCGAAGGTCGCGGCGGCGACGACGCCGAGATCAGGCGCCCCGCCCGCGCCGGCCGCCATCGCGATCGCGAGCGCGCTGTCCTTGGCGAGCAGCGTCGTGTGGGCACGCGGCGCGAGGTCGCCGGCGACGGCGCGCCGCATGCGATCGCTGCCGATCCAGCTCTGGCCGCTCGAGCGCTCGATGACATCGAGCATGCGCGCCGGATCGAGGCCGACGCGCTCGGCGAGCGCGAGCGCCTCGGCGGCGGCGGCGAGGTTGACCGCGGCGAGCAGGTTGTTGACGAGCTTCGCGCGCGCGCCGTCGCCCGGCCGCACGCCGAGCCGAAACACCGGGTCGGCGAGCGCGGCGAGCAGATCGCGCTGTCGCTCGTAAACGGCGTCGTCGCACGCGACCATCAGGGTCATCGTTCCCGCGCGGGCTCGCGCCGGGCCGCCCGACATCGGCGCGTCGATGGCGTCGATCGAGAGCGCTGCGAGACGCCCGGCGATCGATTCGGTGCTCGCCGGCGCGATCGTCGGGCAGAGCAGGACGCACGCTGCCGGCCGCATCGCCGCCGCGGCGCCGTCGTCGCCGAACAGGACCGCCTCGAGCTGCGCCGCATCGACCACGGCGACGATGAGCGCATCCGAGCGGCGCGCCAGCTCGGCCGGCGTCGCCGCCGGACGCGCGCCGGCGCGAGCGGCGAGCGCCTCGCGCGCCGGATCGATGTCGCGCACGTGCACCTCGGTGCCGAGCTCGAGCAGCCTCAGCGCCATCGCCAGACCCATGTTGCCGACGCCGACGACGCCCACCGATCGCTGTCGCATTCGGCGATTGTGCCGAGCAAGGAGCAGCGCCCGGGCTATCCGCGCAAATCCGCGGCTCGTTGTCCAGCGCACGACCGATGATGACGGCCAGCGATCGCCCGCACGAGGCGACGCCGCTCGAGACACGGAGGCAACGATGGGAGAGGAACACCGATTCGCACCACCGACGACGATGGTGGCCGACGTCGCCGGCGAAAGCACCGTCCAGCCCATCCGCCTCTGGCCCGCCGACCGGCCGCATCGGCCGGCTGCGCTTTCTCGCCTACGGACTCGCGATCTACGTTCTCTTCGTCATCGGCTCGGTCCTGTACTGGCTCGGAGCACCGCTCCCTGGGCACGACTCCGTCGTCGTCGCCGCGGTCGGGATCCTTGGATTCCTCGTTTACGCGGTCGCCGAGATCACACTCGTGATCCAGCGCTGCCACGACATGGATCTTTCGGGCTGGTGGAGCGTCGCCGCGCTGATTCCGCTGGTCGGGCTGGTCTGGGTCTCCAAGGGCGGAACGCGCGGAATCAATCGCTGGGGCGCGCCGCCGCCGCCGAACGGCGTCGCGGTTCGCATCTTCGGCTTGCTGCTGCCGATCGTGGTCATCGCGGGCATCGTCGCGGCGATCGCGTTGCCGGCGTATCAGCAGCACAGCGCGCGGGCGAACGCGGGACAGCCCCGCTGAGCGACCGCCCGAGCCGCGCC
>DASXIP010000420.1:0-9411 GCA_036497875.1 Caldimonas sp. | reverse complement strand
CCGCGCCGCTCGACTTCCACTCGGGCCACAGCGTCTCGGTCTCGGCCAGCCACGAAGGCTTCGGCAGGCTGCCGGCGATGGCGGTCTCGAACATCAACGACTCTCCTTTGGCGACGCCCGTGACGCGGCGACGATTTGCATCCGGTTTGCGCTACCGTCGGCGCGTGAGCGCCGCCGCCGACTCGACTGGTCTCGCCGATGCCGAGGCGCCGCTCGCCGAGACCGACCGGATCGCCGCGCTCGA
Source organism: Caldimonas sp. (assembly GCA_036497875.1). GTDB lineage: Bacteria > Pseudomonadota > Gammaproteobacteria > Burkholderiales > Burkholderiaceae_C > Schlegelella_A. Next base: position 9,167 of record DASXIP010000420.1, on the reverse strand, counting down.
CGTGCTGCGCGGCTTCGCGCTGCTCGGCATCTTCATTATGAACATGCCGGGCTTCAGCCATTCGCTGTTCGCCGCCCCGACGCCGCCGGCGAACGCGCTCGATGCGTCGGTCGCCGCCCTGCGCGACCTGTTCTTCGCCGGCAAGTTCAATCTGTTGTTCGGCTTCGTCTTCGGCGTCGGCTTCGCCATCCAGATGGCGCGGCTCGGCGAGACCGAGCGCGCGCGCGCTGCGCGCCTTGGTGCGGCGGCGCAGCCGCGCCGGCCGGTGCAGGTGTATCTGCGGCGGCTGGCGTTTCTCGCCGTCGTCGGCCTCGTCCACGCGATGCTGCTCTGGTCGGGCGACGTCCTCGTCATCTACGCGCTGCTCGGCTTCGCGCTGCTCGCGCTGCGCCGGCTCGACGATCGCGGCTTTGCGATCCTGATCGCCGCCTGCCTCCTATTTCCGGCGCTCGCCGAAGTGCTGCGGCCCGCGTTCTTCTCCGCGGCAACGGAGACGATCGCGGCGTTCGAATACCAGCAGTTCGAGGTGTCGAACGACGTCGCGTTCGGCCACGGCTCGTTCGCCGACGCGGTGCGTGAGACCGCGCGCGTCTTCGCCTGGAGCGTGCGCTCGCCGCTCGGCCTGTACGCGTTTCTCGCGTTCTGCGTCCAGATGGCGACCGGCATCTTCGCCGGTTACGTCGTCGGTCGGCGCGGCTGGCCGACGCGGGCGATGTCGCCATCGCCGCCGCGGCTGCTGCTCGCGGGCGCGCTCGTCGTCGCGATCGGCGGCAACGCGATCGCGGCGATCGGCGCCGACGCGCTCGCGACTGTCATCGACGAGCGCCTTGCCCTCTTCGTCGCCGTGCTCGCGAGAACCCTCGGCCGCGCCGCACTGGCGACGCTCTACGTGCTGGCTGTCGTCCGACTGGTCGGCGCCGGCGGCGCCTCGCCGGCTTGGCTTCGCCCGCTGCAGCAGGTCGGCCGGATGCCGCTCACGAACTACCTGTTGCAGACGCTGCTCGCGACGTTCTGCTTCTACGGCTTGGGGCTCGGCTTGTGGGGCCGCGGCGGGCCGGCGTTCGAGACCGCGCTCGCGATCGCCCTCTTCGTCTGCGTCCAGTTGCCGCTCGCGACGGCGTGGCTGTCGCGGCATCGCGCCGGGCCCGTCGAAGCGCTCTGGCGCTTCTTCACCTACGGGCCGCGGCGCCGCTGAGCCCGAAGGCGTCGGCGAGGAGCGCGTACGACGTCCGCCGCACGGCCGGATCGTGTGCCCAGGTGTTGACCACGACCTCGTCGAGGCGGAACTGCTCGACCAGGCGCAGGATGCGGTCGCGCACCGTCGAGACCGCGCCGACGAACGAGCGCGCGCGCATCGGCGCGAGGCTCTCCTCCTCGGCGGCGTCGAAGCCGCGCGCCAGGATCGCGGCCGGCGATTGCAGCGGCCCGAGCGCGCCGCGCGCGCGATCGATCCGCCAGCGGTCGCGCGAGAGCGCGTGGTGCTCCGCCTCGGCGTCGGTCGCCGCAGCGAGGGCCCAGATGCACAGCGTCGCGACCGGTTCGGGATGGCGCTCGCTCGGCTTGTACAGCTGGCGATAGAGCGCCAACGCCTGCTCGGCGCCGACGCCGTCGGTGAAGAAGTACGCGAACGCGTACGGCAGGCCGAAGTGCGCGGCGAGCTGGGCACCGTAGTCGGAGCTGCCGAGGATCCAGATCTCGGGCGCATGCGGCCCGAGCGGATGCGCGGTGATGCCGGCATGGCGGCCGAGGCTCGTCCACGCCTGCAGGTCGCGGACCTGGATCGGGAAGTCCTCGGCGGCGTGCGCGGCGTTGGGATTGAGGGCGCGCGCGGTGCGCATGTCGCTGCCGGGCGCGCGGCCGACGCCGAGATCGATCCGTCCCGGCGCGAGCGCCTCGAGAACGCGGAACTGCTCGGCGACCTTGAGCGCGCTGTAGTGCGGCAGCATGACGCCGGCGCTGCCGATCCGGATCGTCGACGTCCGCGCCGCGATCGCCGCCATCAGGATCTCCGTGGCGCTGCCGACGATCGTCGGCAGCCCGTGGTGCTCGCTCAGCCAGAAGCGCGCATAGCCGAGTCGCTCGCAGTGCTCGGCGAGCGAGAGGGTGTCGCGGATCGCCGCGTCCTCGCTGCCGCCGGCGAGCGAGACCGACTGGTCGAGCACGGACAAGCGCAGCGTCATGGCTCCCATCACCTCAACCGTGCGGATGCGTCGGGTCGATCCAGCGCACGGTCTCGGGCTTCTCGACCGGCTCGATGTCGAGGTTGACGGCGACCGCTTCGCCGTCGCTGCGACAGAGCACGCATTCGAGCGTCTCGTCGGCGCTGGCGTTGATCTCCTGGTGCGGCACCCACGGCGGGATGTAGATGAAATCGCCCGGGCCGGCCTCGGCGGTGTACTCGAGGTGCTCGCCCCAGCGCATGCGCGCCCTGCCCTTGACGACGTAGATCACGCTCTCGAGATGACCGTGGTGGTGGGCACCGGTCTTGGCGTCGGCATGGATGTGAACGGTGCCAGCCCACAGCTTCTGCGCGCCGACGCGCGCGAAGTTGATCGCCGCCTTGCGATCCATCCACGGCGTTTGCGCGGTGTTCGGATCGAGGCGGTCGGCGGCGATGACGCGAACGCCGTCGTCGCGCCAGTTGCGCGAGCCATGGGGTGGGGATGATTGCTGCACAAGACCTCCGCGCGAACGCGCTTGCTCAACTCGTGTACATTAGCGGCACAGTTATACGCAAGACAGTGGTTGTTCGTGATTCTCGTTCTACCCCCGCGGGCCTCGCGGCGGGCCGCCTGAAATCCCCCTGATCGGTTCTTGAGTGTCGCTGCATGCGCCGCATGTTGCTGCGCATTTCCTTCTGAAAACAGGACATACGTTTATGACGACCCAAACCGGAACCGTGAAGTGGTTCAACGAGAGCAAGGGCTTCGGCTTCATCGCGCAGGACGCGGGCGGCGCCGATCTCTTCGCCCACTTTCGCGACATCCAGGGCAACGGATTCAAGACGCTGGTGGAGAACCAGCGCGTCGAGTTCGAAGTGAAGCAGGGCCAGAAGGGCCTGCAGGCCGCGAACATCCGCGTGCTCTGATCCGTTTCGCGCCGCCGGGCCCGCCCCGGCAAGAAAGCCGCGCCCAGGCGCGGCTTTTTTTCGCCCGCGGATCGCATCGACGCCGCGGCGGTCGCCGCTTAGGATGCGCGGACACGACCGGAGACGCCGATGACCACGCTTGCCGCCACCAACCACCAGATCCGTCTCGCGCGCCGACCGGTCGGCCTGCCGGTGCGCGCCGACTGGAGCTTCACCGCCGAGCCGGTCACCCCGCCCGCCGCCGGCGGGGTGCTCGTCAAGACGCTGATCCTCTCGCTCGATCCCGCCATGCGCGGCTGGATGAACGAAGGCAAGAGCTACATCGCCCCGGTCGGCATCGACGAAGTGATGCGCGCCGGCGGCATCGGCGTCGTCGTTGCATCGGAGGATCCGAAGTTCGCTGCCGGCGACCACGTCAGCGGCCTGCTCGGGGTGCAGGAATATGCCCTCTTCGACGCCCGCCAGCTGGCGCGCGGCGACATCGCGAAGATCGACCCGCGCGTCGGCACGCCGACGCAGTGGCTGAACGTTCTCGGCATGCCCGGCATGACGGCCTACTTCGGCCTGCTCGACGTCGGCCAGGCGAAGGCGGGCGAGACCGTCGTCGTCTCGGGTGCGGCGGGCGCGGTCGGCCAGACCGTCGGCCAATTGGCGAAGGTCAAGGGTTGCCGGGCGGTCGGCATCGCCGGCGGGCCGGCGAAGTGCGACTGGGTCGTCCGCGAGCTCGGCTTCGATGCCTGCGTCGACTACAAGTCCGGTCCGGTCAAGGACGGCCTGAAGGCGCACTGTCCCAAGGGCATCGACGTCTACTTCGACAACGTCGGCGGCGAGATCCTCGACGCCGCGCTGACGCGCCTCAACCGCCGCGCCCGGATCGTCATCTGCGGCGCGATCAGCCAGTACAACAACACCGAGCCGATCAAGGGTCCGGCCAACTACCTGTCGCTGCTCGTCCACCGGGCGCGCATGGAAGGTATGGTCGTGTTCGACTACGTCGACCGCTTCCCGGCGGCGATCGCCGAGCTCGCGGGCTATCTCCGCGACGGCCGGATGAAGAGTCGCGAGGACGTCGTCGCCGGCTTCGACACCTTCCCGGAGACGCTGCTGAAGCTCTTCCGTGGTGAGAATTTCGGCAAGCTCGTGCTCCGGGTCGCCGACCGCTGAGCACGACGGCGCCACTCGCGGGCTAGACTGCGGGCGCCGCGCCGGGCGGCGTCCCCTGCCGCATCACCTGGAGAGCTGCACCAGCCGATGAGCGAGGCTCCCTACGACCCGGGCGCGGCAGCGCTGCCGGCCGATCTGCTCCAGGCGTTCGTCGCCGGCAGCCGTGATCTGCTTGCGCTGACCGACACCGCCGCGACGCTGCTCTGGGCCAACGGGCGCTTCTCGGCGGCGACCGGCTACAACGGCCGCCCGGCGACCAGCCTGCTCGAATTCACGATCCAAGGCGCTGCCGGCTCGCAGGACCGGCTCACGCTCGCCAGCATGCTCAGCGCCGCTGGCCCCGACCACGGCATCGTCCAGCTGCGCGGGCCCGCGGGCGAGCCGTTCTGGGTCGATGCACGCTGCGCCCGCGTCGGCCGCGGCCGCATCGTCTGGACGCTCGCCGACGTGACGCGGACGCGCGCCCTCGCCGCGCGCGCCGTGCGCCGGGAAGAGCTGCTCGACAGCGCGCAGGATTTCGGCCGGCTCGGCATCTGGGAGCGCGACATCCCGTCGGGCGAGGGCCGCTGGGACAAGCACGTGTTCGACTTCTGGGGAATCGACCCCGGCGAAGGAACGCCGAACTACCACGAGGCCATCCAGCGCATCCACCCCGAGGACCGCGCAGCGATGATCTACGTCGATTCGACCAAGCGCGCCGGTCGCTATGGGCAGCGCTATCGCGTCATCCATCCGGACGGCAAGACGCGCTGGATCCACTCGCAGTGGGAGATCAAGAACGGCCCGCGCGGCGTTCCCGATCGCGCGATCGGCATCATGGTCGACGACACCGAGGCCTACGACTCGGCGCGCGCGCTGAGCGGCGTCAACGCCCAGCTCAGGCTCGCCGCCGACCTCGGCAAGATCGCCAGCTGGCGGCACGACTTGCACAACGGCCGCATGTATTACAGCGACCTGACGTTCGAGCTGCTCGGCATGGCGCCGCGAACCGAGGGCCTGTCGATCGACGAGGTGCGCTCGTTCATCCATCCCGACGACCTGCCACTCGTCGTCGCCTCGGCCGAGCGCGCGTTGGCGACGAACCAGCCGGTCGACACCGAGGCGCGCTATCGCCGCACCGACGGCAGCTGGCGCTACGTGCTATCGCGCCGCGTCGTCGAGCGCAACGCTGCCGGCGAGGCGGTCGCGTTCGTCGGCGTCTCGCTCGACATGACCGAACGCGTCGAGCACCTGCGCCATGCCGAGGAGCTCGCGCGCCGCCTCGACGCCGCCTCGCGCGCCGCCGGCGTCGGCATCTGGACGACGACGGCCGAGCTCGGCAGCACCGACTGGAATGCGCAGATGTTCGCGCTGTTCGATTGCTGCGAGCCGCCGCGGGCGCCCGATTTCGGCCGCTGGCTGGCCGAATCGGTGCATGCCGACGATCGCGAGCGCGTCCACCGCGAGTCACAGGCGTACTTCGCGAAGGGCGAGGGCATTTTCGAGATCGAGTTCCGCTCGCTGCGGCGCGATGGCAGCGAGCGCTGGATCGTCATGCGCGCCGACGTCGACCGCAACACCACCGGGCCACGCCGCGTCCTCGGCGTCGCGATGGACGTCACTGCGCACCATCTGGCGCTCGATGCGCTGCGCGAGGCCAGCCAACGGGCCGCGATCATCACCAGTCACGCCGGAATCGGCACGTGGGAGGCCGATGCCGACGGCGGCGAACACTGGGACGCGCAAATGTTCCGACTGCGCGGGCTCGAGCCGCGCGACGAGGCGTTGAGCCGTGCCGAGCGGATGGCGCTCGTTCATCCGGAAGACGTCCAGGTCGTTTTCGATTCGACTCCCGGTTCCTCGGAAGCGACACTGGCGACGGCCTACGAGTTCCGCGTCCGCCTGCCCGACGGCAGTTACCGCTGGTTGGCGTCGCGTTCGGCCGCGGTGCTCGACGGTTTCGGCCGCCGGGTGCGGCGCGTCGGCGTCAACTGGGACGTGACGGAGAGCAAGAACGCCGAGCTGGCGCGCCAGCAGGCGGCGCTCGCCGAACGCGAGATCCACGCCAAGTCGCAGTTTCTCTCGCGCATGAGCCACGAGCTGCGGACGCCGCTCAATGCCGTGCTCGGCTTCACCCAGCTGCTGCAGATCGAGGCGCGCCAGACGGGGCACGCCGGCCAGCTCGCCAAGCTCGAGCACATTCGCGATGCCGGCGACCACCTGCTCTCGCTGATCAACGACGTCCTCGATCTATCGGGCCTCGAAGCGGGCGAGCTTCGCCTCTCGCTGCAGCCCGTCGACCTCGGCGAGCTCGTTCGCCAGTCGCTGCCGTTGCTGCACTCGCTCGCAGAGCAGCACCGGGTGAAGGTGGGCGTCGATCGTGCCGAGGGCGTTGCCAACGCCGATCCGACCCGGCTGCGCCAAGTGCTGATCAATCTGCTGTCGAACGCGATCAAGTACAACCGACCCGGCGGCATGGTCGTCGTCGAGGCCTGCGCGAGCGAGCGCGAGGCGACGCTCACGGTACGCGACACCGGCCGGGGGCTCCGCGCCGAGCAGCTCGCGAGCCTGTTCGAGCCGTTCAACCGCTTCGGCGTCGAAAACGAAGGGATCGAAGGCACCGGCATCGGCCTCACGATCGTCAAGTCGCTCGTCGACGGCATGGGCGGGCGGATCGACGTCGACAGCCGACCCGGCGAAGGGACGGCGTTTCGCGTCACGCTGCCGGCAGCGAGCGCGCCCGCGCTCGGCGCTAGCGCGACGCGACCCGTCGCGCCTTCGCTGCAGCTCGGCGGCGGTGGGCGGCGCTCGGGGGGCGACGTCGGCACGATCCTCTACATCGAGGACAACCACGTCAATGTCCTCCTCGTCGAGGAGCTCGTGAAGAGCGTCGGCGGCCTTGCGATCGTCTCGGAGTCGACCGGCGCCGCGGGCGTCGAGCGCGCCGCGACGCTCCGCCCGGACCTCGTCCTCGTCGACCTCCAGCTCCCGGACTTCGATGGCTACGAGGTGCTACGGCGGCTGCGCGCCGATGGCCGCACGCGGTCGATTCCCTGCGTCGCCCTCTCGGCCAACGCGATGCGGGAGGACATCGAGCGCGGCCTGGCGAGCGGCTTCGTCGACTACTGGACCAAGCCGATCGACTTCACCGTCTTCATCGCTTCGCTGCACCGCTTGTTCCCGGCTCTCGCCGGCGACTTCGCGGCGACGACGGCCGACACCGCGGTCGAGGCCGCCGAGCAGTCGCCGGGCGAGTAGCGGCCGGCAGCGCTCAGGTCTCGACCGCCTCGAGAAGGCCGCGTTGCCTGAGCATCGGCTCGGGCTGTGCCGGCCGGCCGCGAAACGCCCGGTACGCCGCGCCCGGCTCGATCGAGTTGCCGGATGCGTAGATGAAGCGCGCCAGGCGGCGCGCGACCGCAGGATCGAACGCATCGCCGGCCTCGACGAAGGCCTCGAAGCCGTCGGCGTCGAGCACCTCGGCCCAGAGGTAGACGTAGTAGCCGGCAGCGTAGCCGCCCGAGAACAGGTGCTGGAAATGGACCAGGCGGTGGTTGATGCCGACACCGTCGGGAAGCCCGATCCGCTCGAGCTCGGCACGTTCGAAGGCGACGACGTCGACCGGCTCGCTCGCAGTGCGCGCGTGGATCGCCATGTCGACCATCGCCGACGCCGCATAGCGGACCGTCTCGAAGCCCTGGTTGAAGTAGCGGGCGCGCTGGAGCTTCGCGATCAGCGCATCGGGAATCGGCTCTGCGCTGCGGTAGTGGCGCGCATGGCGCTTCAGCACCTCGGGCTCCTCAACCCAGTGCTCGAAGATCTGCGACGGCAGCTCGACGAAATCGCGCAGCACGCTCGTGCCGGAGAGCCGCTCGTAGCGGACGTTCGAGAGCAGCCCGTGCAGGCCGTGGCCGAACTCGTGGAAGAGCGTGCGCGCGTCGTCGAAACTGAGCAGCGTCGGCTCGCCCGGCGCCGCCTTGGCGAAATTGTTGTTGTTGACGATGATCGGCAGCACCGCAGCGTCGCCGTCGCCGCCGTTCCTCGACTGCATCCGGTACTCGCTCATCCAGGCGCCGCTGCGCTTGGTCGGCCGGGCGAAGTTGTCGTGCAGGAACAGGCCGATCGGGCCGGCCGCGCCGTGCACCTCGTAGACGCGGACGTCGGCGTGATAGGCGCCGATGTCGGGCCGGGGGACAAACGAGATTCCGAATAGCCGCGACGCGCAATCGAACGCAGCGGCGACCATCGCTTCGAGCGCGAAATACGGCTTGACCTCGGCGTCGTCGAGATCGAAGCGGACCTGGCGCACCTTCTCGGCATAGAAGCGCCAATCCCACGGCTCGATCGCCGCGCTTTCGCCGCGCGAGAGCGCGAGCGCGGCGAGCGCCTCGCGCTCCTCCTCGGCGCGCGCACGCGCCGGCTCCCAGACGCGCTCGAGCAGCGTCATCACCGCGCGCTGGCTCTGGGCCATCGTGTCGGCAAGGGCGAACTCGGCGTAGCTCTCGTCGCCGTGCAGGCGCGCCTGCTCGAGGCGCAACTTCAGGATCTCGGCGGCGATCTCGCGGTTGTCGCTCGGTCCCGGGTGCTCGCCGCGCGTCGTCCAGGCGCGCCACGCCGCCTCGCGCAGGTCGCGCCGCTCCGAATAGGTCAGGAACGGGACGATCAGCGAACGCGACAGTGTGATCACCGCGCCGTCGGCGATGCCGCGCTCGGCAGCGGCCTGGCGCGCGGCCGCGCGGACGAAGCCTGGCAGGCCGGCAACGTCGGCTTCACTGCGAAGAACGAGCTGGAACGAGCACTCGTCGGCAAGCACGTTCTGGCCGAAGCGCGTCATCAGCTCGGCGAGGCGCTCCAGCACCGCCGCGTGCCTTGCCTGCGCCGCGGGCGCGAGCCGGGCGCCGTTGCGGACGAAGTCGAGGTGGAAGCGCTCGAGAACGCG
>DASXIP010000419.1:0-2971 GCA_036497875.1 Caldimonas sp. | reverse complement strand
GTGCTCAGGCCGAGCCCGGTGCCGCGGCCGACTTCCTTGGTCGTGAAGAACGGCTCGAAGGCGCGCTCGCGTGTCTCCGCCGACATGCCGCTGCCGGTGTCGGTGATCGCGATGGCGACGAAGGCCGCTTGCCCGCCGTCGGTCTCGGCGAGGGCCTCCCGCGGCAACGAAGCGCACGCCTCGGCGCGAAAGCGAAGCATGCCGCCTGCGGGCATCGCGTCGCGCGCGTTGATCGCGATGTTGAGGAGCGCCGACTCGAGCTGCCCGGGGTCGGCCATCACCAGCATTCCCGTGGTCGGCGCATCGACCTCGATCCGGATCCGCTGGTCGAGCGTTCGCCGCAGCATGCCGGCGAGCGAGTGCAACATCGCTCCCGCGTCGACCGGCGCCGGCTGCAGCACCTGGCGGCGCGCGAACGCGAGGAGCTGGCTTGTCAGCTCGGCACCGCGCCGCGACGCCCGGCTCGCCGCCGCGAGCAACTGTCCTCCGTAGCTGCCCTGGGCGAGGCTCGGCAGGTCGCCGAGGACCTGGAGGTTGCCCTGGATCACGGTGAGCAGGTTGTTGAAGTCGTGCGCGATGCCACCGGTGAGCTGACCGACGCTTTCGAGCCGCTGCGCGTGGTGGAGCGCTTCCACCGATTGGACGCGTTGCAGGCTGCTCGCGAGCAGGTTGGCGAGCGACTCGAGGAAGCGGACCTCGTCGCCACCGAAGTCGCGCTGCTGGCACGAGCGGACAACGAGCACGCCGATCGTGCGGCCGAGGTCGGAGATCGCCACCGCGAGTCCGCTCGTCAAGCCCGCTTGGAGATAGCCGGGCGGCACCGTGAAGCGGCGTTCGCTTGCGTAGTCGGGCACGACGAGCTAGCGGCCCCCGGCGAGGACGAGGCCGAGCGACGTGTCGGTCCGGTTGGGAAAGAGATCGCCGACGTGTTCGCCAGGCATCTCGCCGGAGACGCTCGCGACACGCAGCTCGAGCCGGTTCTGTTGCAGCAGGTAGACGACCGCGATGTCGACCTCGAGCGCCTCGGCGGCGGTCACCGGGACCTGGTCGAGCAGCACCTGCGGGTCGGGCACGTCGACCGCGAGCCGTCCGACCTGCGCCAGCGTCTCGCTGTAGCGCGCACGCTGCAGCGCGTGCTTCATGCGCGGGTAGGCGCCGATATCCCGAATTGCCGCGACGACGAGCGGGTGGTCATGATCCTGCAGCGGGCTGAGCGCGATCTCGACGACGACCTCGCTGCCGTCCTTGCGGCGGGCGACGAGCTCGGTTTGCTTGCCCATCGGCCGCGCCTGCGGTGCGCGGTCGAACGACGCGCGATACCCGGCGTGGCGCGAGCGCACGGCATCGGGAACGAGATCGTCGATCGCCATGCCGACGAGCTCGTCGCCGGCATAGCCGAGCAGGGCAGCAGCCGACGGATTGGCAAGGACGATATGACCACCGCGATCGGCGACGACGAGCGCATCGGGATAGGCGTGAAAGAGCGCGCGGTAGACGCTGTCGACTTCGGCGGGGTCGTTGTTCGCGGCCGCTTCGGGAGGGATCACGGCATGCCCCTTGGTCACGCCGAGCTGACCGGTGCAACCAGGATGTAGCCCGCGCCGCGAACCGACTTGATGATCTGCGGATCGTCGACGTCGGCCTCGAGCTTCTTGCGAAGGCGCCCAATCTGGACGTCGATCGTGCGGTCGAACGGAGCGGCCTCGCGGCCACGGGTGTGCTCGAGCAGGAAGTCTCGCGACAGGACGCGCCCGGCGTGCTCGACGAGCGCGGTGAGCAGGCCGAACTCGCCGGCGGTGAGTGCGACTTCCTTGCCTTCGGGGTCGAGCAGCCGCCGTGCTCCCGTGTCGAGCTGCCAGCCGGCGAAGCTGTGGACCGTCCGCGCCGCTGCCACGCCGCTGACGGCCGTGTGGTTCGCGGTGCGTCGCAGCACGGCCTTGACGCGCGCCAGCAGCTCGCGAAGGTCGAACGGCTTGGTGATGTAGTAGTCGGCACCGACCTCGAGGCCGACGACCTTGTCGACGGCATCGCCCCGCCCGGTCACGATGACTAGTCCGCACTGCCAGTGCTCGCGCAGCTGGCGCGCGATCGAGAAGCCGTCCTCCCCCGGCAAGCCCAGATCGAGCAGGACCAGCTGCGGCGGATCGACCGGCATCAGCTGCAGCAGCGCCGCGCCGTTGTGCCGCTGCGAGACGCGAAAGCCGTGGCTTTGAAGGTAGCCGGCAAGCAGAAGCGTGATCTCCGCTTCGTCGTCGACGACGGCGATGTGGACGGGTGGGCTCAATGCGGATGCGGCGAGGGAAGAAGCCAAGAGATCGTAGGGTAGCAGCACTCGTCCAGTGGCCAAGCGGGCGGCCATGGCGAACTTGACGGCCGTCAATCGCGCCGGCGCCAGGCTTCGTACCATCCCTCGGAGCGCAAGGCGCTCGCAACTGCTCCGCACCGAATGACGCTGATCCTTCGCCAGGAAGCGCCGAGAACCCTGCTGCCGCCGCCGCGAGGCTTCGCGCTCTGGCAGCTCGGGTTCAGGCCGTTCCACCGGCTGCTGGCTGCCGGCTCTGGCGGCGCTCGGGGTCCTGGGACGTTGCATCGCGCTGACCCCTTCGGCCGGGCTAGCGCGATCGCGAGCCCGGCATTTGCGCTGGCTGCCGCGGCATCGCTGGCGGTCCCGTTCTGGGCCTAGCGCAACCGCCGCAATTATTTCTTCGTCGGCTTGCTGGCAGCGCTCGGCTTGCTCGATCTCGCGATCCATCTCGCGCTGCTCGGCGCGATCGAGCTGCCGCCGTGGCTTGGCGTCGGCGCAACCGGCGACGCTGTCGTTCGCCGTCGATCCGCGCAAGCGTTCCGCAAAGAGTGCCGCGACAGCGCTGCAACGCGCCGCTCCGGCCGGCACCCGGATCACGATCGTCCGTATCCTTGCGAACGGCTGAGCGCTTCCGATCGATCACTTCGTTGTCCGCGGAGCGGCGTC
>DASXIP010000418.1:0-5490 GCA_036497875.1 Caldimonas sp. | reverse complement strand
TTCCCAGCCGTCGTCGAAACGGATCTGCTCGTCGAGCCAGCGTTCGAGCCACTCCGGGTCCGGCAGGCGCGATTGAATCGTGTCGCGCGGGAACAGCGCCTGATTCACGTGCAGGTTGGTGGGATGCAGCGGCTTTTACGTGCGGCGGGCCGATGCCATCAGCACACCGATCTTCGCGAATGCAGCACGCGCGATGTCGCCGGTTTGCGCCATCGCTTTCTTCATGTAGCGCAGATACGCGCCGCCATGACGCGCTTCGTCGCGCGAAATGGTTTCGTAGATCTGCTTGATGACCGGCTCCGTGTGCCATTCGGCTGCACGGCGATACCAGTGATTCAGACGGATTTCGCCGCAGAAGTGCAGCATCAGCGTTTCGAGCTGCGGCGCCGGATCGAATTCGAAGCGCACCGCGTGCAGCTCCTCTTCGGTCGGCACGAGCTCGGGCCGGAAGCGGCGCAGGTATTCCATCAGCACCAGCGAGTGCTTCTGCTCTTCGAAGAACCAGACGCTCATGAACGCGGAGAAGTCGCTGTCGTCGCGGTTGTCGCGCAGGAACATCTCGGTCGCAGGCAATGCCGCCCATTCGGTGATGGCGTTCATCTTGATCGTCTGCGCCTGCTCCTCGGTGAGGCTGGTGGCTTCGAAGCGCGCCCACGGGATGTCGTCGTCCATGTTCCAGCGGACGGCTTCGAGTTGCTTGAAGAGTTCGGGGTAGAGCATCGGGGCAGCCTTTTGGCCGGGCGAAGTGTAGGCGGTCGACCGGCGCTCGACGGGCCAGCGGCCGGTTCCCTGGCCGAAGGCGGCCGGCGGGCCGAGACGCGGTCCGCATCCGCGGCGACCGGGTTGCGTAAAGGAGCCTGTCGATCGATGTGGAAATGAAAGGATTTCGCAGACGCCGGGAACTCATGGCGCCTTCGCGCGTCAGAGAAGATGGACGTGCCCGGCAGCGGGTGTCGCACCCCAGTGCGACCCGCCGCGCTGGCACGGCGAACCGGTTTTCGTCGCGGAGCCGGCCGGCCCTGCCGGCTGAAATCCCTGGGGGGTTCTCCTCCTCCCTCCTCCCTCCCTCGTTCCCTCGGGGGCGCTCAGCGACACCTTTCTTCACGGTACCGCGCCCGCCCCCCGGCGGGCGCGGCCGTGCCTGCGCCCGGCGATGAAGCGGATCGCCATCGTCGGCTCGGGAATCGCCGGTCTCGCTGCAGCGCGCGGCCTCGCACGCTTCGCCCGGGTCACGCTCTATGAGGCCGGCGATCATTTCGGTGGCCACACGCACACCGTCGACGTCACCCTCGAGCGCCGCACGCACGGCGTCGACACCGGCTTTCTCGTCTTCAACGAACGCAACTACCCCCTGCTGACGGCGCTTTTCGCCGAGCTCGGTGTCGAGACCGCGGCGGCCGACATGTCGTTCTCGGCCCAGATCCCGGCGGCCGGCATCGAGTGGAGCGGATCGAGCGTCGCCGGCGTCTTCGCGCAGCGCTCGAACCTGCTGCGGCCGGCGTTCTGGAACATGCTCGCCGAGATCGGCCGCTTCAACCGGATCGCGACGCGGCTCGTCCGCGACGGCGCGCTGCGGGGCCGTGCCGGGCTCGACGATGGCGTCGGCGATTTCCTCGACGACCACCGTTTCTCGAGCGCGTTTCGCGACTGGTACTTTCTGCCGATGATCGGCTCGATCTGGTCGTGCCCGACCGAGCAGATGCTGCTCTTTCCGATCGTGCCGCTGCTCCACTTCTGCGCCAACCACGGCCTGCTGCAGATCCGCGGCCGGCCGCAGTGGCGATCGGTGCGTGGCGGCGCATCGACCTACGTCGACAAGATGCTCGACGCGATCCCCGACGCCCGCCTCGCCACGCCCGTGCGGCAGATCAGGCGCCTCGCCGGCGGCGGAGTCGACGTCTTGACGGCGCAGGGCAGCGAGCGCTACGACACCGTGGTCCTCGCCTGCCACAGCGACCAGTCGCTGGCATTGCTCGCCGATCCGAGCGAGGACGAGCGCGAGATCCTCGGCGCGATCCGTTGGCAGCGCAACCGCGCCGTCCTCCATAGCGACGCACGGGCCCTGCCCGAACGCAAGGACGCCTGGGCGGCCTGGAACTACGAAGCGCCGCGCGACCCGGAGGCGGCGACGGCGGTCTGCGTGCACTACCTCCTCAACCGGCTGCAATCGCTGCCGTTCGCGACGCCGGTGATCGTCTCGCTCAATCCGCTCTACGAGCCCGCGTCGGCGCTGGTGCAGGGCGAGTTCCACTATGCGCATCCGGTGTTCGACCGGCGCGCGATTGCGGCGCAGGCGCGCCTGGCGACCGTGCAAGGGCGCGGCGACCTCTGGTACTGCGGGGCCTGGACGGGCCACGGCTTCCACGAGGATGGGCTGGCGTCGGCGCTCGCGGTGTGCGAGGCAATCGGCGGCGATGCCGGATCGCCGGCTGCGGCGGCGACGGCGCGGCGATGAGCGCCGCCGATCCACGCCCCATGCTCGGCGTCGGCGAGGTGCGCCACGCGCGCTTGCGCCCAATCCGCAACGCCTTTGCCTATCCGACCTACTTCCTGGTGCTGCCGCTGCGAACGCTGCGCGAGCGGCCGTCGCCTGGGCTCACCCGCAATCGCTTCGCGGCGGTCAGCTTCCACGACGCCGACCACGGCGACGGCCGCGCCGACTGCCTCGCCTGGCTCGACGAGATGCTGGCCCGCGAGGGGGTCAGCAACGCCGGCGGCGAGGTCTGGCTGCAGTGCTATCCGCGCGTCCTCGGCTTCGCGTTCAAGCCGGTCAGCTTCTGGTTCTGCCATCACCTCGACGGCACGCTGGCAGCGGTCGTCGCCGAGGTGAACAACACCTTCGGCGAGCGCCACTGCTACCTGCTGCAGGGCGACGGGCTGGCATCGGGTCGCGAGCTTCGTGTCGCCAAGGCGTTTCACGTCTCGCCGTTCTGCCGGATCGCGGGCGACTACCGCTTCCGCTTCCTGCGGAGTGATGCGCATCCGATCGGCCCCGGGCAGCGTATCAGGCCGGCGAGAACCCTCGCTTGCATCGACCACCATGACGAACAAGGTCTGCTCCTCAAGACGAGCATCTCCGGCGCGCTCGTCCCGCTGTCGTCGCGCGCCGTCGCCCGCGCGTTCGTCACGATCCCGCTGCTGACGGTAGCGATCTTGGCGCGCATACATGGGCAGGCGTTGAAGCTCTGGTGGCAGCGCGTGCCCGTCGTCCGCAAGCCGGCGCCGCCGCTGTCGTCACCCACCCGCTGACCCCGATGACCGCCCTCGGCCGATCCGCGGCGGCATTCGCGCCGGCGCCGCCGTCAGCGCGCGTCGTCCTCGCGCTCCTCGCAAGGTTGCGCCGCGGCCGCCTCGATGTCCGGCTGCCGGGCGGCGAGACGCTGCGCGCCGGCGGCGACGGCGCCGGCCCGCGCGCCAGCATCACCTTGCGCAACTGGCGGCCGTGCATCGCGGCGCTGCGCTCGGGCGACGTCGGCTTCGCCGAGAGCTACGTCGACGGCGACTGGACGACGCCAGACCTGCCGGCGCTGCTCACGCTGCTGACGGCCAACCGCGCCGACGTCGAGGCGATCGTCTACGGCCGCTGGTGGGGATCGCTTGCGCACCGGATGCGCCACCTGCTGCGCCGCAACTCGAAACGCGGCGCGCGACGCAACGTCCACGCCCACTACGACCTCGGCAACGACTTCTACCATCTCTGGCTCGATCCGACGATGAGCTACAGCGGTGCCTGGTTCGCTGGCGATCCCGGCGCCGACCTCGCCGGCGCGCAGCGCGCCAAGATGCGGCGCGCCCTGCTCGCCTGCGCCGTCCGCTCGGGCGACCGCGTCCTCGAGCTCGGCTGCGGCTGGGGCGCGCTCGCGCAGCTGGCTGCCGAGGAATTCGGCGCGCGCGTCACCGGCGTGACGCTCTCCCGCGAGCAGCTCGCCTGGGCCGGGCGTCGCCTCGACGATGCCGGGATCGCCGCCGAGCTGCGCCTGCAGGATTACCGTGAGATCGACGACGGCCCGTACGACGCGGTCGTCTCGATCGAGATGTTCGAGGCGGTCGGCCGGCGCTGGTGGCCGGCGTTCTTCGCAGCCGTGCGCAAGGCGCTGAAGCCGGGCGGCAAGGCGTGCATCCAGACGATCACGATCCGCGACGACCTTTTCGAGCGCTACGTCCGCTCGACCGACTTCATCCAGCAGTACGTCTTTCCCGGTGGCCTGCTGCCGAGCCCGAGCGCGTTCCGCGCTGCCGCGGCGGCGGCCGAGCTCGAGGTCGTCGACGAGCTCGCGTTCGGCGCCGACTACGCCGAGACGGTGCGGCGCTGGCGGACGCGCTTCGTCGCCGCGGAGGCGGCCGTCCGCGCGCTCGGCTTCGACACCGCGTTCGTTCGCATCTGGAACTTCTACCTCGCCTACTGCGAGGCCGCGTTCGCGACCGGCAACACGGCCGTCGTCCAGTTCACGCTGCGGCGGCGGCAAGTCGGACCCTGCCGGCGCGCCAGCCAGGCGCTTAGCGAAGCCAGCCCTTGCGGCGAAAGTAGATGAACGGCGCCGCCACGGAAGCGATCATCAGCGCGATCGCGTAGAAATAGCCGAAGCGCCAGTCGAGCTCCGGGATCGCCTTGAAGTTCATCCCGTAGATGCTCGCGATCAGGGTCGGCGGCAGCAGCGCGACGCTGGCGACCGAGAAGATCTTGATGATTTTGTTCTGGTTGATGTTGATGAAGCCGACCGTCGCGTTCATCAGGAAGTTGATCTTGTCGAACAAGAACGTGCTGTGGCTGTCGAGCGAGTCGATGTCGCGCAAGATCTGGCGCGCCTCCTCGAACTGCTCGGCGCCGAGCAGTCGGCTGCGCATCATGAAGCTCAATGCGCGCCGCGTGTCCATCACGTTCCTGCGGATGCGGCCGTTCAGGTCTTCCTCGCGCGCGATCGCCGACAGCGCCTCGCCGGCCGCCTTGTCGTCGACGTTCTGGCGCAGCACGCGCGCGCTCACCGCCTCGAGGCTGTCGTAGATGCTCTCGAGCGCATCGGCCGAGTACTCGGCGTCGGCATCGTAGAGCTTGAGCAAGACGTCCTTGGCGTCCTCGATCAGCGCCGGGATGCGGCGCGCGCGTAGCCGAAGCAGCCGAAACACCGGCAGCGCCTCGGCATGAATAGAGAACAGGATGTTCTTGAAGAGGATGAAGGCGACCCGGACGTTGCGCGGCGTCTCGTCGTCGATCAGGAAGTCGGAGCGGATGTGCAGTTCGCCGTTGTCTTCCTCGTAGAAGCGGGCGGATTCCTCGAGGTCCTCGTCGACGGCGTCGCTCGGGATCGTCAGGCCGAAGCGCTCGGCGACCCAGCCCTTCTCCTCCTCGGTCGGCGCCTCGAGGTCGACCCACACCGGCGTGAGGTCGGTCAGTGCGCCGAGGCTTTCGATCTCTTCCTGGAAGAGCCGACCGCTGGCCAGCGTGAAGACGTTCAGCATGAAGGCTCCGGCGAGCATGACCCTGCTCGCCAG
>DASXIP010000417.1:0-4035 GCA_036497875.1 Caldimonas sp. | reverse complement strand
CGCGATGCAGCGCCACGTGCCGCACCTGGCGGGCGAGCAGCCACGTCCGGACGGCGAGCGAGACGACCAGCGCCGCCGCGAACAGGCTGGTCCAGGCGAGGGACGACATGGCCGCCAGTGTAGGTCGGGGCGCGTCGCCGGGAGTGCTGCGAGAATTTACGGCCTGGAGCGCGCGATGACCGACGAACCGCTGAGCCTCGACGACCACAACCTCGTCTGGATCGACCTCGAGATGACCGGGCTCGTGCCGGAGTCCGACCGCATCATCGAGATCGCCGTCGTCGTCACCGACGCCCGACTCGACCGTCGCACCGAAGGGCCCGTCCTGGCGATCCACCAGAGCGAGGCGACGCTCGCCGGGATGGATGCATGGAACACCGGCACCCACGGCAGGAGCGGCCTGACCGATCGCGTGCGCGCGTCGACGGTCGATGAAGCCGAAGCCGAGCGTCGGGTGATCGAGTTCCTGCAGCGCTATGTGCGCAAGAACACGTCGCCGATGTGCGGCAACAGCATCTGCCAGGACCGGCGCTTTCTCGCCGCGACGATGCCCAGGCTCGAGGCGTACTTCCACTACCGCAACCTCGACGTCAGCACGCTGAAGGAGCTGGCGCGGCGCTGGCGGCCCGAGTTGCTCGCCGGCTTTCGCAAGGCGCAGGCGCACACCGCGCTCGCCGACATCCACGAGTCGATCGAAGAGCTCGCGTACTACCGCGAACACTTCCTGCGCGCGGAACGGTCACTGGCACAAGCGCCGCCGTCGCGGTAGAATCCCAGATTCGCCGCGATCAGGCCCTCGGCCACGCAACCGCGCTCGCGGCGATCCGCTCATCTCCTCTGACCGTCTCGGTCGCCGCCTGCGTTTCGCGCAGCGCGTGTCGCCCCGAGCTCTGCACGCAAGGTCGGCGGCGATGCCGTCGCACGGCCTTTCGTGCGCGCTCGTAGGAGCCGCCGGCCTTCCCACGCGACTTTCGCCTTCGCTTCGCGAAGGCGCGCGCTGCCGCGCACGAACGGCAGCGCGCGATCTTGCAGAGAACCGTCATGACCTTCGCATCCCTCAGCCTCGCCGAGCCCATCGCTCGCGCCATCGCCGACGCCGGCTACGCCACGCCAACCCCTGTCCAGGCGGCCGCGATTCCGCCCGCGCTCGCCGGCACCGACCTGATGGTCGCGGCGCCGACCGGCAGCGGCAAGACCGCGTCCTTCGTTGTTCCCGCGCTCGCGCGCGTTCTCGCGGCGCGCGCCGACCCGATGCACCGGCGTGAGAAGGGCACCGTCTACGGCCCGCGCGTCCTCGTCCTGACGCCGACGCGCGAGCTCGCGCTGCAGATCGCCAAGGCGGCGGACACCTACGGCCGCCACGTCGCCGGCCTGCGCGTCGCGACCGTCGTCGGCGGCGTTCCGTATCCGGCGCAGATCAAGGCGCTGCGCGGCCCGCTCGACCTCCTGATCGCGACGCCCGGGCGCCTGCTCGACCACCTGCAGACCGGCAAGGCGGTGCTCGACCACGTCGAGATGCTCGTCCTCGACGAAGCCGACCGCATGCTTGACATGGGCTTCATCGACGACATCACGACGATCGCCGACCACGTCCCGGCGGCGCGGCAGACGGTGATGTACAGCGCGACCTTCGCTGGCCACGTCGCCCGCCTCGCGCAGTCGCTGCTGCGCGCACCCCAGCGCGTCGACGTCGCCTCGCACACCGACACGCACGCGCACATCGAGCAGCGGCTGCACTGGGCCGACGACCTCGCGCACAAGAACGCCCTGCTCGACAGCATCTTGACCGAGCGCGATCTCGAGCAGGCGCTCGTCTTCACGAGTACGCAGATCGACGCCGACCGGCTCGCCGATCGTCTCGCCGAGCTCGGCCACTCGGTCGCCTCGCTGCATGGCGGCATGCCGCAAGGGCGGCGCAACCGCGTCCTGCAGGGCCTGAGGTCGCGGCGCCTGCGCATCCTCGTCGCCACCGACGTCGCGGCGCGCGGCATCGACGTGCCGACGATCAGCCACGTCGTCAACTACGGCCTGCCGATGAAGCCCGAGGACTATGTCCACCGCATCGGCCGCACCGGCCGGGCCGGCCGCGACGGCCTCGCGGTGACGCTTGCCGAGCGCTTCGACGCCGGCATGGTCCGGCGCATTCAGCAGTTCACGACGCAGCAGATCCCGGTCGCGACGATCGGTGGCCTCGAGCCGAAGCGTGCGAACCCGAAGGCGTTCGTCAAGCGCTCGCCCGAGCCGCGCGGCGACTTCTCGCCGCACCCGGGCCCGCGCAGCAATCCGTTCGATCGCGCGCTGCCGACACGCGACGCCCGCCCGGGGCCCAAGCGCAGGCCCGGACCGGCCGCGTTCAAGGGCCGCGGCAAGGCCCAGCGTCCTCGTGCCGGCGGCTTCTCGCGCTGACAACGCCGCGCCGCCGCGCGCTACTCTTCTGCACAGCCGGCGTCTAGAGGCGCTGCACGGTCACGTCAACGGTCATGCCGATGTAGTCGTCGGCCTGGCCGAACCAGCTGCCCGAGATCGGTGCCGCCTGCGACGGGTCGCGCGCGTAGCCGACGCGGATCAGCTGCGTGCCGCCGAGCAGGTTGTTGGTCGGATCGAACGGGACCCAGCCGGCACCCGGCAGGTACGCCTGCAGCCAGGCATGCGTGTAGCCCGCGCCGACGACGTCGGTGCCGCTGCCGCCGTCGAGCGCCGGGTCGTAGAGATATCCCGAGACGAAACGCGTCGCGAAGCCGAGCCGGCGCGCCGCTTCCATCATCAGCAGCGTGAAATCGCGGCACGACCCACTGCCGAGGCGAAGCGTCTCGACCGGGCTCTGCGTCCCTTCCTCGTCGCGGCCGAGGTAGCGCAGGTGGTCGCGGATGTGCTGGTTCATCGCGACCAGCAGCTCGCGCGTCCCGGTCGGCCCGTCGCTGCGGATGAACTGGCGCGCCCACGCAGTCAGCTCGCCGTCGGGATCGTCGTGGTGCGGGCGCAGGTAGTGCTCGAGGTCGAGGCGTTCCTCGACCGTGTAGGCGAACGGGTAGAGCTCCGCGCTTTTCGTGAGCGGCAGCTCTAGGTTGTTGGTGTGGGCATGCTCGATGCGAAAGCTGCACACGATCCTGAGGGTGTCGCTATGGGTGAGCGGCTGCACCAGCGCGACCGAGTTCGACAGCGGGTCAAGAATCATGCGTACCGACGCCTCCGGGCTGACGTCGAGGTCGGTCGCTAGGACGCGAAGGTCGTGGCTTTCGCGCGGGCGGAACATGACGCGGTGTTCGCCAAAGCGCACCGGTTGGCGATAGCGATAGACCGTCGTGTGCCGGATGTCGTAACGGATGGGCATGGCGCAGCGCCGCGGGTGGGGCGACAAGTCAGGCGCGCAGCAGCTCGACCTCGAACAGCAGAGTCGCGTTGGCAGGAATGACGCCGCCCGCGCCGCGTGCACCGTAGCCGATCGAAGGCGGGATGACGAGGACGCGCGTGCCGCCTTCCTGCATTCCCTGCACGCCTTCGTCCCAGCCGCGGATCACCATGCCGCCGCCGAGCTCGAACTCGAACGGGTCGTTGCGGTCCTTGCTCGAATCGAACTTCACTCCCTTGGCGCCGCCCTCGTAGAGCCAGCCGGTGTAGTGGACGCGGACGTTGCGGCCGGCTTCGGCGCGCTTGCCGCTGCCGACGACAGTGTCGTCGTACTGAAGTCCGGAAGCGGTGGTCTGCATGGAGGTCCTCGCTGATGAAGGAGACGCCGCGGCGGTCGCCGCAGCCGCGGAATCATGCCCGAGGAAGAGATTCGCCGCGAACGACGCGCTCGCGCCAGATCCCGAGCGCAGCCTCGAGCCAGGCGGCAATGCGCGTTGGCCTCGCCTCGACGCCGAGCACCGCGCCCGCAGCGCGCAGTGCGGCGAGCGGCTCCGCAAGATCGAGCGGCACGGCGCCGGTCTGCTTCGAGAGCTTGCTGCCGTCGGCGCCGCGGACCAGCGGCGTGTGCAGGTAGCACGGCGTCGGCACGCCGAGCAATCGCTGCAGCAAGATCTGGCGCGCGGTGCT
>DASXIP010000416.1:0-4642 GCA_036497875.1 Caldimonas sp. | reverse complement strand
AGGATCTCGACCACTTGCCGCATCGCAATCACCCTGCATCGCCGCCGTCGGCGTGATTGCAGAATGCGCTTGCCAGCGGCAGCGCGCAACCGACATTTGCAGGTGTCCCGCGAACGCGTGGTTCGCGTCACGCGCCCGGTTGCGCGACCGCAACGGCCGCGCTTACATCTGGCCTAATCGCGCCGGCGAACCGGCCGGTCGTTACTTGCCGTGATTGCCGTAGGTCGCCGTCAGATAGTCGACGATCGCCGGCATGTCGGCGTCGTTGATCGGCGCCTTGAACACCGCCTTCATGCGCTTGGTCATGTTCTCCCAGTAGGCACGGCCGGCGTTTGGCGGCTGGGTGATCATGTACTCCGCGGAGTGGCAGCTGACGCAGTTCGCCTGCGCCTTCGCGTAGCCCGGCAGGGTGCTCGCAACGAGCTGGACCGGGTCGGCCGGCAGCGTGATCGTCTTCGGTGCTGCTCCCGCCGGCGCGAGAAGCACGGAGGCCGCGCAGAAGGCGAGCGCGACGACGGCCTTGCCGGCATGAAGCTTGGTGGTGCGGTGCATCGACGACTCCTCAGACTGCAACGACATGGATCGACTCGACGACGTTGCGCATGTAGCCCGAGGGATTCCACAGCGCTTCCATGGGCTGGCCGGCGCCGACACGGTTCGTCGCCCGCACGAGCAGGTCGTACGAGCCCTTCGGGAAGTTGACGCCGAACGTGAACTCGCGGAACGAATAGCGGCCGAGGTCGGGCCCGAGCGTGCATTCGCGCCAGGTCTGGCCGCCATCGGCCGACCACGCGACTTCGCGGATGCCCTGGCCACCGTCGAAGGCGATGCCGCGCACGCCCGTCGCCTGGCCGGCGTGGACCTGATCGCCGTTCTTCAGCGAGGTGATGAACGAGCGCACGTTGAAGCGTCCGATCGGCCGTGTCGCGCCGATCGGCGTTCCCGGCGCGATGCAGGCGCAGTCGTTGTCCGGAATGCGGTACGCCGGCTTCATCCAGAACTCGTCGAACGTCTGGTCGATCACGTTGATCTCGGACAGGTGCTTGACCCAGTACGTGCCGTAGTAGCCCGGCACGACGAGCTTGACGGGGTAGCCGTTCAGCATCGGCAGGTCGGCGCCGTTCATCTGGTAGGCGACGAGAACGTCGGGGTCCATCGCCTGGCCGACGTCGAGCGCCTTCACGAAGTCGCCGCCGCCGAAGACGCCGTTGTCGAGGCCGTTGAAGGTGACCTGGCGGGCGGTGTTGTGCGGCTCGGCCTTGGCGAGGAGGTCCTTCAGCGGCACACCGACCCAGCGTGCGTTGCCCATGGCGCCGTTGCCGCTCTGGCCGCCGGTGACGCGCGGATTGAACAGCCCGCGGCTGTTGCCCGAGCATTGATTGACCGCCGTGATCTCGACCGGCTTGAACTGCGTCTTCAGGTCGGCCATGCTGATGTCGACGGTCTTGCCGGCGGCGTTGCCACCGATGCGGATGACGTGCTTGTCGGGATCGATCGAGGTCGGGATTGCGGCGTTGTGGTAGCGAACGAAGAAGGCGTCGTTCGGCGTGATCAGGCCGTCGTTGAAGACCTCGAACGGCGTCTCGAGCTGCGGCGGCCGCGTGGTGAGGACGATCAGCGGACGCTTTTCCGGAAACGCAACCAGCTGCCGCTTGCCGTTGGCGAACGGCTGCTCGAACGTGGCGCCTTGCGCCATCGCCGCGCGACCAAGAAAGCCGAGCCCCGTCGCGGCAGCGCCGCCAAGGCCGGCCTGGAGGATGCGGCGGCGGCTGGAATCGAGGCCTTTCGACATACGGACTGCTCCCTGTTTGTTCAGACGGCGATCCGCGATGATAGAGGCAACGACGCGGCCGCTCGAACGGTCCGCACGGCGCAAAGTGCACCCTGGCGCGCGCTGGCCGATCAGCGGATCTTCACCGCCTCGACTTCCATCTGTGAGACGAGGCGGTCCATCTGGTCGATCACCGCCTGGATCGTCGCCCGCTGCGTCAGGTCGACGCCGGCCTTTTTCAGCTGCGCCATCGGATAGTCGTCGCCGCCGCTCTTGAGCAGCGTCAGGTAGCGCGCGGTCGCCGCCGCGCGCGATTGCGGCGCGCCGGTCGTCATCGCGTCGTAGAGCTGCGCCGACGACGCGAAGCAGGTCGCGTATTGATAGACGTAGTACGGCGAATTGAAGAAGTGCGGGATCCGCGCCCACGTCCACTTGTAGAAGTCGTCGACCGTCAGCGCGTCGCCGTAGTACTCCTTCAGCAACCCGGCGTAGAGGCCATCGAGGACGTCGGTCGTCAGCGCCTCGCCCTGCTCGACGATGCGGTGCGCGCGCAGCTCGAAGTCGGCGAACAGGACCTGCGTGTAGAACGTGCCGACGATCGAATCGACGGCGTGCTGCAGGAGGAGGAACCGCTCCTTCGGATCGCTGGTCTGCTTGAGCAGCTGCTCGAGCAGGAAGCGCTCGTTCGTCGTCGACGCGACCTCGGCGACGAAGATGGTGTAGCCCGAGGTCACGAACGGCTGGTTCTCGTACGACAGCACCGTGTGCATCGCGTGCCCGGCCTCGTGAGCGAGCGTGAACGCCGAGTCGAGCGTGTCGTTGTAGTTCATCAGCAGGTACGGGCCGACGCCGTAGACGCCGGCGCTGTACGCACCGGTGCGCTTGCCTTCGTTCTCGTAGACGTCGATCCGGCCGCCGGAGACGAATTTCTTGTACTTGGCGACGTAGTCGGCGCCGAGCGGCGCGACCGACGCCAGTGCGAGCTCGCGCGCCTGCTCGAACGGATAGGTCTTGTCGCTGCGGTAGATCGGCAGGAAGCCGTCGTACAGGTGGTAGCTCGGCAGCCCGAGCAGCTTCTGCCTGAGTCGCATGTAGCGCTTCAGCGGCGCCGTGCCGGCGCGCGTCGCGTCGACCAGGGTCTCGACGACGGCGCGCGGAATCGCATTGGCGTCGAGCGCTGCGTCGAGCGTCGAGTCGAAGTTGCGCGCGCGGGCGAGGAACCAGTCGCGCTGCAGCGTGCCGTTGTAGATCGCCGCATACGTGTGCGCGGTCGCGCCGTAGGTGCCGACGTGCGCCGCCGCGGCCTCGCCCCGCTCGGACTGGTCGCGGTTCTTCTCGAGCAGCGCTGCGTAGTTGCCAGGGCTGAGGACAACCTGGCTGCCGTCGGCCAGGCCGAGCGTCGGGTACTTGATGTCGGAAGTACTCAGCTCCTGGTAGATCGTGCGCGGCGCTTCGTTGAGCTGGGTCGAAAGCGAGAGCAGCCGCTCGCCCTTGTCGTCGAGCACGTGCGCCTCGCGGCGGTAGGCGTCGAGGATCGGGAATCGGTACGGCGCCAGCGCCGGCGTCTGCGCGATCCAGCCTGCCACCGTCGCCTCGGGGATCTTCAGCAGCTCCGGCGTGAACCACGCCGACGCGGTGTCGAACTTGGCGAATACCGCGTTCATCCGCTGGAAGCGCGCCGCGACGGCCTGGTCGCGGGTATCGACGTCGCGCTGCAGTTGCGGGTAGCGGTAGAGCCGGTACTGGAGCTTGCCGACGTCGTCGAACGATTGGTAAGCCTTCAGGAGCGCCGCGGGACCCTGGTCGAGCGTCCCCTGCAGCTTCACGAACGCATCCGTGCGTGCGTCCATCTCCTTCATGCCCTCTTCCCACGCCGCCCAACTCGGGTAGATCGCCGAGAAGTCCCAGCGGAACTCGGCCGGAATGTCGGCGCGGTTGCGTGTCGCCGGCTTGGCGGCGAGTGCGGCGGTCGTGACGGCGGCAGCGCACAAGGCGCCGGTGACGGCGGTGGACATCCTCATGGGCGAGCCGGAGCGCCCGCGAAGGCGCGTTGCAAGACGGATCGCGAGACTACTCGATCACCGCCCGACCCTATTGCAGCCGGATCTCGCCGTCGAAACGGACCCGCAGCTGCAGGCCTGCGATCTCGAGCGTCATCGACGCGGGCAGGCTCTCATTGCCGCCCACCAGGCCACTCGACAGGGCGCGCGCGACGGCCTGCTCGATCTCGCGCTGCGAGCTGACGCCGACCATCTTCAGGAACTTGCGGATGCTGAGATTGAGGGTGTCTTCGTTCATCGGATGCTCCAGAGGGATCTCCCAGGCGGCGGGGTCTTCGCCTCGTTCGCGACGAACGTCGTGCGGGCCGGCCAGCACCGTAGTATCTCCGTCTCGGACCCCGACCTCCTCCTTTCCGCCATGAGCCCTGCCGCTGCCTCCGTCGACGTTCCGCAAGGGTTCAAGGAGCGCCGCTTCGGCGAAGGCTTCATCGGCGTCAACGGGCCGCTCTACGTGCGCCGCACCGAAGCCGGCCTGCAGCTCGGCTTTCGCGTCGAGCGCCGCCACTGCAACCCGATGGGCATCTGCCACGGCGGCATGATGGCGACGTTCTGCGACATGCTGCTGCCGATCTCCGCCCACGCACTCTCGACTGAGCTCGGCAACCGCTTCCTGCCGACGATCAACTTGCAGATCGACTACCTCGCCGCGTCGCCGCTCGGCAGCTGGGTGCAGGGCGAAGCGCAACTGCTGCGGGCGACGCGCAGCCTCGTCTTCATGCAGGGCCTGGTGAACGCCGATGCCGTCCCGGTGGCACGAGTCAGCGGCATCTTCAAGATCGGTCCACCGTTCGACGACACGACGGCCGCACTG
>DASXIP010000415.1:0-3437 GCA_036497875.1 Caldimonas sp. | reverse complement strand
CTCGGTTTTTGCCCCGGTGCGCGGGGCAAACCCGATGTTGACGCTGGAATCGGCACGAAACTATTCTTTACCCATGACCGATCGACTCAGCGGCAAGACCGCCTTCCTCACCGCGGCGGGACAAGGAATCGGCCGCGCCGTCGCCGAGGCGTTCGTTCGCGAGGGCGCACGCGTCATCGCGACCGACATCAACGACGAGTTGCTCGCCGATCTTGCCCGCGCCACCGGTTGCGAGACGCGCCGCCTCGACGTCACCGACGCCAGCGCGGTGCTGGCAGCGTCGATCGAGGCGAACGCGAAGGGCACCGTCAACGTCCTCTTCAACGGCGCCGGCTACGTTCACGCCGGAACCATCCTCGAATGCGACGAGATCGCGTTCGACTTCTCGTTCGACCTCAACGTGCGTGCGATGTACCGCGTCACGCGCGCGCTGCTGCCGCCGATGCTGAAGGCCGGCGGCGGCTCGATCATCAACGTCGCCTCGGCGGCGTCGAGCATCAAGGGCGTGCCGAACCGCTTCGTCTATACGGCGACGAAGGCAGCAGTGATCGGGATGACGAAGTCGATCGCCGCCGACTTCATCAGCCAAGGCGTGCGCTGCAATGCGATCTGCCCGGGGACGATCGAGTCGCCGTCGCTGCGCCAGCGGATCGCGGCGCAGGCGCAGGCGAGCGGGCAGACGCTCGCGCAAGTCGAGGCCGCGTTCGTCGCACGCCAGCCGATGGGGCGGCTCGGCACGCCGGCCGAGATCGCCGCGCTCGCGGTCTACCTCGCGAGCGACGAGTCGGCGTTCACGACCGGCACGACACAAGTCATCGACGGCGGCTGGTCGATCTGAGCTGCTGCCCGAGCCGCTGCGCCGAGTCTCTGCCTCGGTAACCTAAACTTTCCTCTTCGGTCTTGGAGGAAGAGCATGAAGCTGATGCGATACGGCGCCAAGGGCGCCGAGAAGCCCGCGCTCGTCGATGCGCAAAGAACGGTGCGCGATCTCTCGGGCGTCATCCCCGATATCACCGCGCAGACGATGCGGCCCGAGAACCTGCGCCGTCTGGCCGAGCTCGACGCGGCGAAGCTGCCCGCGGTCGCCAGCCCGGGTCGGACGGCGCCGCCGTGGAGCGGCATGGGCAAGTTCATCTGCATCGGCCTCAACTACTCCGACCACGCCGCCGAGACCGGCGCGGCGATTCCGAAGGAGCCGATCATCTTCATGAAGCCGACCAGCGCACTGGTCGGCTGCAACGACGCGGTCGTGCTGCCACAGGGCTCGAACAAGGCCGACTGGGAGGTCGAGCTCGGCGTTGTCATCGGCACGATGGCGCGCTATGTCGACAAGGCCGTCGCGCTCAAGCACGTCGCAGGCTACTGCATCGTCAACGATGTCTCCGAGCGCGAGTACCAGCTCGAGCGCGGCGGCACCTGGGACAAAGGCAAGGGCTGTGACACCTTCGGCCCGGTCGGCCCGTGGCTGGTCACCGCCGACGAGGTGAAGGATCCGCAGGGCCTCGCGATGTGGCTCGACATCAATGGCCAGCGGCGCCAGAACGGAACGACCGCGACGATGATCTTCGGCGTCGCCGAGCTCGTCGCCTATTGCAGCCGCTTCATGACGCTCTGGCCCGGCGACCTCATCACCACCGGAACGCCGCCCGGCGTCGGCATGGGGATGAAGCCGCCGACGTTCCTCAAACCCGGCGATGAGATGCACCTTGGCATCGCCGGCCTCGGCGAGCAACGGCAGCGGGTCCACACCTGGGACCCGAAGCTGATCGACGGCTGATCGTCGCCTGAGCGCCGCTAGCGGCGGCCCGCGGCGCGCCGCCGCACCAGCACCGCGATCCCGGCCAGCCCGGCGAGCAGCAGCAGCGCCGAAGACGGCTCCGGAACCGGCGTCAGGACGCCGAAGAGGCCGTGCGATTCGCCGTCGGGGCCGGCGCTGAAGTAGAGGCGCGCGCTGCTGCCGGCGCTGCCGTCGTTACCGGGCGCGAGCGCCCAGAGGCCGTCGATCGAGAGCGGAGTGCCGTCGCTCGCCGCCAGCTGGCCGAGGAATGTGTGGGTCGACGCGTTGAAGGCGCTGATCCGGCCGTCGCCGAAGTTGCCGACGAGGAGCGCCCCCGCGAGCACGCCGAACGACGATGGCGCGATCGCCAGCCCCCACGGCGCGTCGAGCTTGCCGGCTGAGGCGACGCGAGCGATGAGGTTGCCTTGCAGGTCGTAGCTGTCGATGATGCCGAGGCCGGCGCCGGCGACCTCGTCGTGCTTCATCGCGTCCTGCACCGCGTACGTCACGTACATCGTTCCGCCGAGGTTCTGGATGTTGAATGGCGCGTAGCCGGCCGGCAGGTTGGGGTCGGTGAAATTGCCGGTGAGGGGGAGCTCTCCGCTCTGGCCCTTGAGGATGTCGATCGTGCCGTTGCGGAAGTTGGCGGAGTACAGATAGCTGTTCCCCGACTGCGTCGCGAACGCCGTGCCTTTGTAGACGTTGGCGTCGATACCGGTCTGCAGGGTCTCCGCGGTGGTGCCGAGCCCGCCGCGCCAGCCCGCGATCGTCCCGTTCTCGCTGACGAACAGGAAGTTGTCGCCGTTGAACGCTCCGCTGGCGGAGGCGCTGTTGAAGGCCTGCCCGGTCACCGGAATGTCGGGCAACGTCACCTTCAAGGAGAGCGCGGTCGTCGCTTGCGTCGTCGGATTGACGTTGAAGAGCTCCGCGGTGCCATTTCCGTTCGCCGAGACCCAGAACGGTCCCGTTGGCGGATACGAAATCCCCCACGCGTTGACCAGCCCGGGATCGGTGATCTGGGCGGTGTGCGCCGTCTGGTCGTCGGTGACGAGGTTGGTGACGCCGACCCGGACCTGGCCTTTCGCCGACCCCGCGGCGAACGCGAGCGCGATGGCTGCAGCGACGACGCCGACACGCGCCGGCAACGGGCGATGGGAGGTGTGCATGGAGGACTCCTCGGTCGTCGGATCGGGTGGGATCGCTGCGCCCTGCGGGGCCGTCGTGGCGCCGACGGGGCGCCGCGGCGCCGTTGCGGCGCTGCTCGGCGCCGATCGTAGACCTCGCGTCTCGACTGCATACCCTCCAATCGCGGGGGGTCCGAAATACACTGGCACACTGGCACTTTGCGTGCCCGAGAACATCCCGTGAGCGATCCGCTGGTCATCCGCATCCACGCCAACGACGACGTCGTCATCGCCCGGCGCCAACTCGTCGGCGGCACCCGGGTCGAGAGCGAAGGAATCACGGTCGCCGGCCTGATTCCCCCCGGCCACAAGGTGGCGACGCGGGCGATCGCCGTCGGCAGCTCGGTGCGCCGCTACGACCAGATCATCGGCAGCGCGAAGCAGGCGATCGCACCCGGCCAGCACGTGCACACGCACAACCTCGAGTTCTCGAACTTCGCGCGCGACTACGCCGCGGCGAGCGGCGCGCGGCCCAC
>DASXIP010000414.1:0-18227 GCA_036497875.1 Caldimonas sp. | reverse complement strand
CCAACGCTGCGCCGGCGCCGCGCAGCGAGTCGATGCGCGCGACCGCGCGCTCGGCCTCGTGCGTCTCGTCGTCGCATTCGACGATCGCGACCGGCTCGCCGGCGCCGAGCTCGCTCCAGAGCTTCTTCTCGAACAGCTTCGGGTTGTTGCCGATCACCGCGTTCGCCGCCGCCAGGATGCTGCCGGTCGAGCGGTAGTTCTGTTCGAGCGGAATGACCTTCAGCGACGGGTAGTCGAGCGGCAGCTGCTTCAGGTTGTCGATCGTTGCACCGCGCCAGCCGTAGATGCTCTGGTCGTCGTCGCCGACCGCAGTGAACATGCCGCGCGTGCCGGCGACCAGCTTCATCAGCTCGTACTGGACGCCGTTGGTGTCCTGATACTCGTCGACGAGGACGTAGCGCAGCCGCTCACGCCAGGCATCGCGGACATCGTCGTGCTCGGCCAGCAGCCGCTTCGGCAGGACGATGAGGTCATCGAAGTCGGTCGCACGGTACGCGGCGAGGCGCTCCTCGTAGCGCCGCATGACGTGCACGGCGACGAGCGCGTCCTCGGCGCTACGGCCGTCGTGCACGCCCGAGAGCACCTCGGCCTCGGCCTCGTCGGCGCGCAAGCCGCGGTTCTTCCACGCGCCGATCGCCCATTGCCAGCGGCGCGCGGCCTGGTTGTCGGTCGTCCCGCCGGCGTCCTTCAGGACGCCGAGGACGTCGTCGCTGTCGAGGATGCTGAAGTTCTTCGCCAGGCCGATGCGCTCGCCGTGCTCGCGCAGGATCCGCACGCCGAGCGCGTGGAAGGTGCTGACCGCGAGCCTGGCCGCCGCGCGGCCGCCGACCAGCGCCCGGGCGCGCTCGCGCATCTCGGCCGCCGCCTTGTTGGTGAACGTGATCGCGGCGATCTCGTCGGGCGCGTAGCCGGCCTCGAGCAGGCGCGCGATCTTGTGGACGATCACGCGCGTCTTGCCCGAGCCCGCGCCGGCGAGGACGAGGCAGGGGCCGCCCAGGTGGTGGACGGCGGCGAGCTGTGCTGGATTGAGGGTCGCGGGCGGCGACCGGTCGTGGCTCAGTGGCGTCGACCCTTCAGTTCGCTTCGCCGCAGAAACAGTGGACGACCGCCGTGAACGGCTTTCTCCGCTCGGCGATATCGCTCACCCAGCCGAGATCGTGCGCTGCGCTGCGCAGCACCGCGGGCGCGACGCCGACGGCGCTGCCGATGCGCGCATCGACCTCGGCACCGACCGCCGCCGCGACCTGGTTGTTGAGCATCGCGACGAGCTGGGCGAACCGGCCCGGCTCGCGCTCGATGTAGACGACGCGCGGCTTGTCGCCGAGGTTGGCGCGCCTGGCAGCAGCGCGCAGCGCGTCGCCGAACATGCCGACCGTGTCGACCAGGCCGCGCTCCTTCGCCTGCGTGCCGGTCCACACGCGCCCCTGCGCGACGGCGTCGATCTTGCCGGCGCTCGTCTTGCGCGCCGCTGCGACCTTGGTCGTGAAGTCACGGTAGACGTGCTCGACGCTTTCCTGCACGAGCTGCTGCAGGCGCGGATCGAGCGCGAGGCGCGGATCGTCGGCGTTGCGCAGCCACGTCGTGCCGACGCCGGCCGGGTGGATGCCGAGCTTGGCGAAGGTCTGGTCGGCGCTCGGCAGCAGCGCGAAGACGCCGATCGAGCCGGTGATCGTCGCTGCGTCGGCGACGATCTCGTCGGACGCGGTCGAGATCCAGTAGCCGCCGGAAGCCGCGACGTTGCCCATCGAGACGACGACCGGCTTGCCGGCGGCGCGCGTGACCTCGAGCTCGCGGCGGACGAGCTCCGAGCCGAACACGCTGCCGCCCGGCGAATCGACGCGCAGGACGATCGCCTTGACGTCCTTGTTGTCGCGTGCCTTTCGGATCAGGTTCGCGGTCGAGAGGCCACCGACAGTTCCCGCCGGCGCCTGGCCGTCGACGATCTCGCCTTCGGCGACGACGACGCCGATCGCGTCGCCGGTCAGGCGCGGCTTGACGTGACCGAGGTAGTCGTCGAAGGAGATCTGGCGGAAGGTGTTCTCGTCGTCGTCCTTTGCGCCACGCTCGATCATCAGCGTCCGCAGCTCGTCGCGCGTCTTCAGCGCGTCGACCAGCTTCTCGGCGAGCGCGAGCTTGGCCGGGTCGCCGCCGGCGGCGGCGAGGCGCTGCGGCGCCTCGTCGATGGCGCGCGCGATCGTGCCCGGAGCGAGCTTCCTCTCCTTCTCGACGCCGGCCAGGTAGGTCTGCCAGAGATCGCCGTAGAGCAGCTTGTCGGCCTCGAGCGCGGGCTGCGACGGCTCGTTGGCGATGAACGGCTCGACCGCGCTCTTGAAGGTGCCGACGCGCATCACGTTGACGGTGATGCCGAGCTTGTCGAGCGCGTCCTTGTAGTAGTTGCGGAGATTCCCGAAGCCGGCGATGTAGACCATGCCGAGCGGATGCAGGTAGACCTCGTCGGCGTGCGCGGCGACGTAGTACTGGCGCTGGTCGTAGCCCGACCCCCAGGCGACGACCTTCTTGCCGCTCGCCTTGAAGCGGTCGATCGCGGCGGCCACCTCGCGCAGCGTCGAAAAGCCGGTCGGACGCAGGTCGTCGAGGACGACGACGAGGCTGGTGATCTTCGGATCGGTGGCAGCGGCTTCGAGCACGGCGAGGACGTCGCGCAGCTGCACCTTCTGCAGCGCCTCGCCGCGCACCTGGTCGAGCGCCGTCGAGCGCAGCGTGCCGGTCTTCTGCTCGCCGATCGTGCCGTCGATGCGCAGCACGAGCGCGGTCTTCTCGGCGATCGGCGTCGGCCCGCTCTTGATGAGGGCCACGACGACGAGCGCGAGGATGAGCAGGAACAGGAGGTTGAGGACGACGCGCCGGCTGACGTCGACGACCCGCCAGACACCGCGAAAGAACCGGCGCGCCGGGCCGGGAGAGGACGCTGACATGGGAAAGCCGGGCTGGGGAAAGACGGGTAGCTTACGCGACCCGCGGCCGCCCTGCGCCGCCCGCCGCCACGGCCGGCGCCGGCTCTTGCAATACTGACCGGCCATGCAGGCCATCCTCGCGGTGACGATCCCGTTCTTCGCCCTGGTCCTGCTCGGCTGGATCGCGGCGCGGCTGCATTGGCTGCCGGCGAGCGCGATCCCGGGTTTGAACGGCTACGTGCTGTTCTTCGCGCTGCCGTGCCTGCTGTTTCGCTTCGGCTCGAGCCTGCCGTTCGACCGCCTCGCCGATCCGGTGCAGCTCGCCGTCTATCTCGCCGCAGCGCTGGCGATCGTTGCCCTGACGATCGCGGTGACGCTGCGGCGGCCGGGCAGGAGCGGCGTCGACCTGCGCGACGCCGCGCTCGGCGCGCTCGTCGCCGCGTTTCCCAACGCCGGCTTCATGGGCGTGCCGCTCCTCGTCGCGCTGCTCGGCGAGGCCGCGGCGGGCCCGGTGATCGGCGCGATCGTCGTCGACCTCGTCGTCACGAGCACGATCTGTCTTGCCCTCGCGCAGTCGCACACCCACCGCGCCGGCGTCGAGGACCGCTCGCTGCTGCAAGCGGCGGCACTCTCGCTGCGCGGCGCCCTGACCAACCCGCTGCCGTGGGCGATCGCGATCGGCGCACTGTTCGCGGCGATCGGGCGCGAGCTGCCCGGGCCGATTGCGCAGATCGTCCGCATGCTCGGCGACTCGGCGACGCCGGTGGCGCTGTTCACGATCGGCGCCGTGCTCTGGCGCGCCGGCGAGCACGTCCACGCGCGGACGCCGCTCGGCCGGGTGCTGCCGGTCGCACTGATCAAGCTCGTCGTCCACCCGGCGCTCGTCTTCGCGCTCGGCAGCGCGGCGCGGGCGTTCGGTGCGCCGCTCACGCCGCTCACGCTGACGGTGCTCACGCTCACCGCGGCGCTGCCGAGCGCGAGCAACGTCTCGGTGCTCGCCGAGCGCTACGGCGCCGACAACGGCCGGATCGCGCGGATCATCCTCGTCTCGACCGCGCTCGCCTTCGTCACCTTCTCGGCGGCGGCGTGGTTGTTCGGGGTCGGCCGGGCGGCCTAGACCCGGCCGCGCTACCGTCGTATTCTGTTTTCGCAGACGCGACCAAGGATTCCCGATGAAGCTCACGCCCGACCAGCTCGCGGCCTTCGACCGCGACGGCTTCCTTTTCTTTCCCGGCCTTTTCAGCCGCGCGGAAACCGGGACGCTCATCGAAGCCGTCCCCGCGCTGTACAGCCGGCGCGAGGCCTACAACGTGCGCGAGAAGGGCAAGGACGCGGTGCGGACGAACTTCGCGGCGCACCTCTACAGCGAGCCATTCGCCAGGCTCGCGCGCCACCCGCGCATGGTCGAGCCAGTGCGAGACCTGCTCGGCGAGGCGCTCTACATGCACCAGTTCAAGATCAACGGCAAGGCGGCGTTCGACGGCGACGTCTGGCAATGGCACCAGGACTACGGAACCTGGAAGAACGACGACCTGATGCCTGCCGAGCGGGCGATGAACGTCGCCATCTTCCTCGACGACGTCAACGAGTACAACGGCCCGCTGATGTTCATCCCGGGCAGCCACAAGCGCGGCGTCGTCGACGCCAAACACGACCTGACGACGACGAGCTATCCGCTCTGGACGATCGACAACGACCTGATCGCGCAGCTCGTCGAGCGCGCCGGCGGCAAGAACGGCGGCATCGTCTCGCCGCGCGGTCCTGCCGGCTCGATGATCGTCTTCCACGGCTGCCTGGTGCACGCCTCAGGGTCGAACCTCTCGCCGTGGGATCGCGTCAGCGTCTATCTGAGCCTGTGTGCGATCAGCAACCACATCCGCCGTTTCAAGCGGCCGGAGTACATCGCGCACCGCGACTTCGCGCCCATCGACTGCCTGCCCGACGATTGCCTGCTGAAGAGCTATCCGGTCGAGCTGCCCTGGAAGACCGGCATGCCGGCGAGCGCGCTCGAGACGTCGATCGCCGAGTTTTCGCTGGCCGCCTGAGGCCGGACGCGCGATGAGCCTGCACGCACAACTGCTACGGCGCGCCGCCGAGCACAAGCCGATCCGCGTCGGCCTGATCGGCGCCGGCAAGTTTGGCTCGATGTACCTGGCGCAGATCCCGCGCACGCCGGGCGTCCACTTGGTCGCGATTGCCGACCTCGCGCCCGCTGCGGCGCGGCGCAACCTCGCCCGCGTCGGCTGGAGCGACGAGCGCACGCGCGCCGCGAGCATCGCCCAGGCGGTCGAGACCGGCGCGACGCACATCGACGACGACTGGCGCGCCCTCGTCGCGCATCCGGCAATCGACATCGTCGTCGAGTCCACCGGCTCGCCGGTTGCTGCGGTCGAGCATTGCCTGGCGGCGTTCACGAACGGCAAGCACGTCGTCAACGTCACGGTCGAGGCCGATGCGTTCTGCGGCCCGCTGCTCGCCAGGCGCGCAGCCGAAGCCGGCGTCGTCTATTCACTCGCGTTCGGCGACCAACCGGCGCTCATTTGCGACCTCGTCGACTGGGCGCGCACGTGCGGCTTTCCGGTGACGGCCGCCGGGCGCGGCCACAAGTGGCTGCCGCACTTCTGCGAGTCGACCCCCGAGACCGTGTGGGGCAACTACGGCCTGACGCCCGAGCAGGCCGAACGCGGCGGCCTCAACCCGAAGATGTTCAACAGCTTCCTCGATGGCAGCAAGCCCTCGATCGAATCGACTGCGGTCGCCAATGCGACCGGCCTCACGGTGCCGAGCAACGGCCTGCTCTATCCGCCGGCGAGCGTCGAGGACATCCCGTTCGTGACTCGGCCGATCAGCGAAGGCGGCGTGCTCGAGCGAAAGGGGATGGTCGAGGTCATCTCGTCGCTCGAACCGAACGGCCGCGCGATTCCGTACGACATCCGCATGGGCGTCTGGGTCACCGTCGAAGGCGAGACCGAGTACGTCCGCAACTGCTTCGAGGAATACAACGCCCACACCGATCCGAGCGGCCGCTATTTCACGCTCTACAAGCGTTGGCATCTGATCGGCCTCGAAGTCGGCGTCTCGGTCGCGAGCGTCGCGTTGCGCGGCGAAGCGACCGGCTCTGCTGTGTGCTGGAACGCCGACGTCGTCGCCACCGCCAAGCGCGACCTGAAGCCGGGCGAGGTGCTCGACGGCGAAGGCGGCTACACGGTCTGGGGCAAGCTCCTGCCGGCGGAGAAGTCGATCCGCATCGGCGGCCTGCCGCTCGGCCTCGCGCACGAGGTCAAGGTGACGCGGCTGGTCGCCAAGGGCCAGAACCTGGTCTGGAGCGACGTCGCGGTGGACACGACGACGCCGGCGTATCGGCTGCGGCGCGAGATGGAAGCGCAGTTCGCTCCGCCGGTGCTGAAGACGGCGTGATCGATCTCGTCTTCCGCTCTGCGCTCGTCGTCGACGGCATGGGTGGCGCGCCGTTTCGCGGCGATGTCGCCGTCGACGGCGGCCGCATCGTCGCGGTCGCGCCGGCGCTCTGCGCGGTCGACGCGGCGAGGACGATCGATGGCGGTGGTCTCGCGCTGATGCCCGGCATCGTCGACAGCCATACCCACTTCGATGCCCAGATCACCTGGGACCCGACGCTTTCGCCGTCGCCCGCGCTTGGCGTGACGACCGCGGTGATCGGCAACTGCGGCTTCACGATCGCGCCGTGCCGCAAGGCCGACCGCGAGCGGACGATGCAGAACCTGACCCAGGTCGAAGGCATGTCGCTCGACGCCTTGCGCGCCGGCATTGATTGGCGTTTCGAGACGTTTCCCGAGTACCTCGCGCAGCTGCGCGAGAACGGCTGCGCGGTCAACGTCGCCGCCTACATCGGCCATTCGTCGGTGCGCACCTGGGTGCTGGGCGCCGACGCTGCGAAGCGGGAGGCAGCAGCGGACGAGATCGCACGCATGCAGGACATCGTGCGCGACGCGATGGCGCACGGTGCGGTCGGCTTCGCGAGCAGCACGAGCCCGGCGCACAACGGCGCCGGCGGCCTGCCGATGCCGTCGCGGCTGGCGAGCGACGCCGAGATGGCGGCGCTCGTCGAGGCGATGGGCGACGGCGGCCGCGGCGTCTTCATGCTGACCAAGGGCGCGCACACGAAACTGTCGTTCCTCGAGTCGCTGGCGGCGCAAAGCGGACGCCCGGTGATGGTCGCTGCCCTGCTTCACAACAGCGTCGCGCCGCGGGCGGTGTTCGACGACCTCGACGCGATCGCCGCCGCCAACGTACGCGGCCACCGCCTGCTCGGCCAGGTCTCGTGCTGTCCGCTGACAATGGACTTCACGCTCGCGTCGCCGTATCCGGTCGAGGGTCTCGCGAGCTGGCAACCGGCGCTCGGACGCAGCGGCGATGCGCTCCGCGCGGTGCTTGCCGACCCGCAGTTTCGCGCCGGCGTACGCGCCGAGCTCGCGTCGCCGACGACGTTTCGCCTCTTCAACCGCGAGTGGGACAAGGTCCACGTCGTCGAGACTGCGCGCGCCGCGAACGCGCCGCTCGAGCAGCGCTCGATCGCCGAGATCGCCGCAAGGAGCGGCCGCGATCCGCTCGACACGATGCTCGACCTCGCGCTCGACGAAGACCTGGCGACGATCTTCACGGCACAGCTCCTGAACAGTGACGAGGACGCGGTCGGCCGCATGCTCAACCACCCGCACAGCATCGTCAGCCTGAGCGACGCCGGCGCCCATCTCACGTTCTTCAACGACGCCGGCTTCGGCCTGCACCTGCTCGGCCACTGGTCGCGCGACCGCGGTGCGATGCCGCTCGCCGAGGCGGTGCGCCGCCTCACCTCGCATCCTGCCGATGTGCTCGGGCTCGCCGGGCGCGGCCGGATCCGCGCAGGCGACGCCGCCGATCTGCTTCTGTTCGATCCGAAGACGGTCGGCCGCGGCCCGAAGCGACGCGTTCACGACCTGCCCGCCGGCGAATCGCGGCTGACGACCGATGCGATCGGCGTGCGCGGCGTCTGGGTCAACGGTGCGCAGGTCGCCGACGCCGACGGGCTGGTCGCAAAGCCGCCGCTGGCCGGCGAGTTGCTGACTCGCTTCGACGCCTGACGGACGACCGGATCGACATACAGGACGACCGACCATGACCCACGGCACGCCGCAGCGTTCGGTCGACGCGCGACGACATAGCAGCGCCCGGGCTGTCGCCGCGATGGCCGCCTTGCTCGCATCATCGGCCGCGCTCGCGCAAACCGAAGAGCCGCGAACCAACGTGTTCGACGACCCCTTTCAGCAGGCGACCCACGCCATCACAGCGTGCCCTCCCGCCGAGCCGCCGCTCGTCACTGCCGCCGAGGCACGCGCCCAGTCGCATCTTCGGGTCGAGAAGGGAACGACCTGCTACTACTACGGTCGCTGCCGCCTGCCGAACGCCTATCTCTACGACAAGGAGATCGTGCCGCGCGTCGTCCGCTTCATCCAGCTCGACGATCGCTTCGCGAACTCGACGATCTGGGTGCTCGGCCAACGGCGCTGGGTCTACCTGAGGGGCTGCGTCGCCAGCGCCGAGCAGGCGCGCGCGCTCGAGTCGGAGGTGCGGCTGATCGACGACGTCGAAGCGGTGATCAACGAGCTGATGGTCGGCGCTGACGGCAAACCGCCTTACCCGGTCGTGCGGCCGGCGCGCTAGCCGGCGCGGCGCTGCGAAGGTTCGCCCGCGCCGGCAAAATCGCGCCATGACCGACCTCTCGCTGGCCCGGCACATCGGCGCCATCCTCGACCGCGCCGGCGCCGACCTCGATCCTGCCGAGACCGCGGAATGGTGCGAGGCGCTCGATGCGCTGACCCGCACCCACGGTCCGGCACGCGCCCGCTTCCTGCTCGACGCCCTGCTCGCCCACGCGCGCCGGCGCGGCGTGCATTGGCAGCCGTCAATGGTCACGCCGTACGTCAACACGATCGCGCTCGAGGACCAGCCACCGTTCCCGGGCGACCTCGCGATGGAGCAGAGGCTGGCAGCGCTGATGCGCTGGAACGCGCTCGCGATGGTGATGCGCGCCAACCGCGCCGAGAGCGGCGGCTCGGCCGAGCTCGGCGGCCACATCGCGAGCTACGCGTCGGCGGCCGACCTGTTCGAGGTCGGCTTCAACCACTTCTTCCGCGCCCGCGACGACGGCGTCGGGCAGCTCGGCGACCTCGTCTTCTTCCAGCCGCATTCGGCGCCCGGCGTGTATGCGCGCGCCTTTCTCGAAGGGCGTCTTTCGGCCGACGACCTCGCGCACTATCGACGCGAGTTGGTCGCGCCGGCGCATGGCGCGCGCGGCCTGACGTCGTACCCGCACCCGCAGCTGATGCCCGACTTCTGGCAGTTCCCGACCGGCTCGATGGGGATCGGCCCGATCAACGCGATCTACCAGGCGCGATTCCTTCGCTATCTGCAGCACCGCGGCCTGCTCGCCGCGGGCGAGGACGCGGCGCGACAGCGCCGTGTGTGGGGCTTCTTCGGTGACGGCGAGATGGACGAGCCGGAATCGATCGCCGCGCTCTCGCTCGCCGCGCGCGAGCAGCTCGACAACTGCACCTTCGTCATCAACTGCAACCTGCAGCGCCTCGACGGCCCGGTGCGCGGCAACGGCCGCATCGTCGACGAGCTCGAGTCGCAGTTCGCCGGTGCCGGCTGGCACGTCGTCAAGTGCCTGTGGTCGAGCGACTGGGACGTGCTGTTCGCACGCGACCACGGCCACGCCTTGATGCGCGCATTCGCGCACACCGTCGACGGCCAGTTCCAGACCCTCTCGGCGAAGGACGGCGCGTTCAACCGCGAGGTCTTCTTCGGCCAGAACGAGGAGCTGCGCGCGCTCGTCGCTGACCTGCGCGACGAGGACATCGATCGCCTGCGCCGCGGCGGCCACGACGCCGTCAAGATCCACGCCGCCTTCGCTGCCGCGGTCGCGCACACCGGCCAGCCTACGGTCGTCCTCGCCAAGACGATGAAGGGCTACGCGATGGGTGAGGCGGCGCAGGGCCGGATGACGACGCACCAGGCGAAGAAGCTCGACAGCGCCGGCCTGCTCGCGTTCCGGGATCGCTTCGCGCTGCCGATGAGCGATGTCGACACGCAATCGCTCGCGTTCTACAAGCCCGCCGACGACAGCGCCGAGATCCGTTACCTGCAAAGTCGCCGCAACGCGCTCGGCGGCGCGTTGCCTGCCCGGCGCGGCGACTGCCCGCAGATCGCGGTGCCGCCCCTTGAAGCGACGGCGGCGTTCGCGCTCCACGCCGACGGCAAGGAGACGAGCACGACGATGGCGTTCGTCCGCATCCTCGGCAATCTGCTCAAGGATCCGGTGCTCGGGCCGCGCATCGTGCCGATCGTCGCCGACGAGGCGCGCACCTTCGGTATGCAGAGCCTGTTCCGCCTGGTCGGCATCTATGCGCCGCTCGGCCAGCTTTACCAGCCCGAGGACTCGGGATCGATCCTGTCGTACCGGGAGGACAAGAGCGGGCAAATCCTCGAGGAGGGCATCACCGAGGCCGGCGCGCTCTCGTCGTGGACGGCAGCGGCGACGTCGTACTCGACGCACGGCATGGCGATGCTGCCGTTCTACATCTACTACTCGATGTTCGGCTTCCAGCGCGTCGGCGACCTGATCTGGGCCGCCGCCGACCAGCGCGCGCGCGGCTTTCTGATCGGCGCGACCGCGGGCCGGACGACGCTGTCGGGCGAAGGCCTGCAGCACCAGGACGGCACCAGCCATCTCGTCGCCGCGACGGTACCGAACTGCCGGGCGTGGGATCCGGCAACCGCCGCCGAGCTCGCCGTCATTCTCGATCGCGGCATGCGCGAGATGCTGGTCGAGCAGCACGACGTCTTCTACTACGTGACGGCGATGAACGAAAACGTTGCGCAGCCGTCGCTGGCCGCAGACGCGCACGACAACGTCCTGCGCGGCATGTACCGCTTTCACGCCTCGACGCTGGATTCGCCGCGGCGCGTCCAGCTGCTCGCCGCGGGCGCGATGCTCGGCGAAGCGATCAAGGCGGCGGCTGTGCTCGAGGCCGAGCACGGCATCGCCGCTGACCTGTGGAGCGTGACCAGCTTCAGCGAACTGGCGCGCGCCGGAGTCGCCGCCGAGACGGCCTGGCGGCACGGCGCGACGTCGGTCGTGCGCAGCCACGTCGGCGAACAACTCGGGCCGACGCGCGGCCCGATCGTCATCGCCACCGATTACGTTCGCGCCGTGCCGGAGCAGATCCGCGCTTTCCTGCCCGCTGGCCGGCGCTGCGTCACCCTCGGCACCGACGGCTTCGGCCGCAGCGACACGCGAGCGGCCTTGCGCCGCCATTTCGAGGTCGATGCGGCAGCGATCGTCGAAGCGGCACGGCGCTCCCTCGCCTGAACCGATGGTGCCGGCGCTGCAACCTACGCAGGAGTCGGCGCCGGCGAGTCAGCGGTGCGCCATGCCCGCCACGAGCGCCTCGGTTCGCGCCGACGGCTTCAGCCCGAGGACGATCGACAACAGCTCGCGACAGCGCCGATAGGTGTTGAGCGCCTGCGCTGCCTCGCCGCGCGCGAGGTGGCAGGCGATCAGCCGTTGATAGAGCTCTTCGGCGAGATTGTCCTGCTCCAGTCCGGCGCGATAGAGCGCGATCGCGCCCTCGGCGCGCCCGGTCCGCTCGAGGCGCTGTCCGAGCGCCTCGACCGAGCGGATGAAGCGGGCGCGCAACCGATCGCGCAGCGTCGCCGCCCAGAATGGCGGCTCGGCCTCGCCGAACAGATGGCCGCGGTAGAGCGCGAACAGCTGCAGGCGGCGGTTCTCGAGCTCGCCGTCGTCGATACGGCGGGCCTCGTTGCCGGCGCCGAGCAGCGACTCGATCCGGCCGACGACATGCTCGAACGCCCAGACGTCGAGCCAGGCGACGCGGTCGTCGAAGGCGATCTGGTCGTCGCGGACGACGATGAATTCGGCGCCGAGCAGCGTCCGCGTGCGATGCAGCATCGCCTTCAGCGCGTCGCGAGCCTCGTCGCCTTCGGCATCGGCCCAGAGCGTCGCCGCGACGCGGCCGACGTCGGCATGGCGGCCACCGAGGACGACGATCAGGCGCAGCAGATCGAGCAGGCGCTTGGGCGCCTTGCGCGAGAACTTGATCGGCTCGCCGTCGCATTCGATCGCGAAGCCGCCCAGGCTGCGCACGCGCAGTCGCCACGGCCAACCAGGGATGCCGATGTCGGGGCACGCCAGCGCGCGCGCCGCGATCGTCTTGCCGGCATAGGCGCTGTCGGCGTCGAGCTCGAGCGACGCGCCGCACAACTCGGCCGCAACCTGCGGCAGGGCGCGAAAGAAATGCGTGAGACCGATGCTGCGCGTCTGCGCGAACGCCGCCGTCAGCTCGGCCCGCGCCTCGTCGTGCACGCCTGAGCGCCAGCGCTGCAGCGCGCGCGTCAGATGGACGTGGGCCAGGCACGGCGTCGCCTGCGCGCCTTGCGACAGCTCGCCGGCGCGCGAGAAGGCAGCGGCGGCCTCGTCGAGACGGCCGAGCGCGACGAGGACGAAGCCTTCCTGCATCATGATCGTCGTCCGTCCGCTCTCGGGGATGCACGCTTCGACCTGCTTGCGATGGCACGCCTTCGCATGCTCCCAGGCGTCCTCCGCCTCGCCGACCATGAGGGCGTGGCGCGAGCTGAAGTAGTGGTACTCCCAGTAGTCGCGCGGATGGGATGGATGCAGGAGCGGGTGCGCGGCATCGAGGCTGGCGCGGCCCGCGGCCACGTCGCCGTCGCCGAGCGCAAGCGCCGCGCGAAACATGTGCGCGCGCGCACGGAGCGGGCGCGCGGCGTCGGAGAGCGCAAGCCGGTCGATCGCGTCGAGATCGGCGCGCAACCGCGCCGACCAGGCGGCGTCGTAGAAGCGTGCATCGACGACGCACAAGTGCCAGAGCGCACGACTGTAGTCACCGACCGCGGGCGACGCGGCGACGGCCGTCCCGGCCTGAACGAAGTCGTCGACGCGGACACGATCGAGACCGAGGCCGAGCATCGGCAGCGCCGCCATCGCGACGCGCAACCCGATCTCGGCTTCGACGTTCGCGCCGAGCGCGGCGAACGCCCGCTCGATGTCGTCAGCGACTGCGTCCATCCCTTCGCGTCGCTCGAAGGCGAGGAAGAGGCGTGCGGCGACGCGAAAGAGCAACAACGGCGAAGCATCGCCCGCGACGGCGGTCGCCGGCCCGATCCGCGCGGCGCGCTCGTCGAGCCCGGCATACGACAGGCTGTCGAGCAGGGCGCACTGGATCAATCCGCAAGCACAGGCTTCGAGCCCCGGCGCATCGCCGTCGCGTTCGAAGCTTGCCTCGGCGAGCAACCACTCGGAGCGCGCGAGCGCGAGGTCGTCGAACTGGCGGACATAGCCGCGCCAGAAATGGACCCAGCCCCGGTCGGGCCCCGCGGTCCCGAGCGCGGCGCGCAAGGCATCGAGCCCGCGCTGCTGCAGCAGCCGCTCGCCGGCCGCCGCGCTGGCCGGCGGCTGCTCACCCTCGCCGTCGCTGCTCGCCATGGCGGCGATGCGCAAGTCGGGTCTTCTAGCCGCCACGCTCGAACCTCTCTCGAGACACTCGAGGATAGTCCAGCGGCGAGCGGCGCCGCGGCGCTACTTCTTGTCGCAGCCCTTCCGGTGGCCAAGCTGCATCAGGCGCTGAAGGCGTGCATTGCCTTGCATCTGCTCGCCCTGCGCAGCGAGCTGCTGCCGTTGCGCGTCGGCCTGCCTCGCCAGCGGCGAGTTGGCCGCGGCGGCGTCCTCGCTTCGTTCCTTGGCGGTCTGGGCCATCTCGGCGGCCACGTAGGCCCGCTTCGAGGCGCCGGTCGGATCGAGGGCGCCGGCCGTTGCCATCGCTGACAGCGGCAGCCTCTCCGCCTGCCTCTCCGCCTGTTTTTCGCGTGCCCCTTTCATCTGCTGCTGCTGCGAAAGCGCCAGCGCCTGGATGTTCGGCTGCATCTGCTGCGCATAGGGTGCGAGCTCGGTCGCGATCTGCTCGCACGTCATCGCCTCGTCACCGGGCTTGACTCCCGATGCATCGGGCGCCGCCAACGCCGGCAGACAAAGCGCCGCGCCTGCCCAAGCGACAGCCATCATCCTGAAGATCGTAGCCATGGCTTTCCCCTCACTTCTTCACACAGTGCTTCTGCGCCCAGAGCTGCCTCAGGCGCTCCATGCGCAGGTTGGGAGGGGGCGGGGCGGACATCGCCATCTGCTTGTCGACCCCTGCTTCGGCGGAGTGCTGGGCGGCCTGCGCGGTCCCGCCCAGGCCGCCCGCCAGGACAGCGGTGGTCAGCAGCGCCTTGCTGGTTTGTCCCTGCGCCTTCAGCTCTGCGCTTTTCTGGGCGCGCTCCTGCTGTTCGCGCTCCTTTTCAGCGCTGCCCTGGGCGAAGATCTGCTCGCACGTCAACGCCTCGTCACCAGGCTTCGCTCCCGGCAGATCGGCGGCTAGCGCGACTCCGACCCAGAGCGCCGCGCACGAGGCGGCAGGAGCAACCATTCCCCAGACCTTCGCTTCCATCTCGGACTCCCTCGACAGCACAAGCCGCCTGAAGAGGTTAGGACGTCCCGGGTGACGGATAGGGAACGGATTCGCAAGACCGAATCCGCGCGGAGCACGGCGGCGATTTCAGATCGGCGCGGCCGTCGCCGGCACCATCACTGCCGGGCCTCAGAGCTGGAACGCAAGCCAGAGGAGCAGGCCCTCGGAGAGGTCGCGCAGCAGCCCCGGCTCGGTCGGCAGGAAGCGGACCGCGCCACTCTGCTCGCGCTCGATCCAGTCGGCGAAGCGGGTGACGTCCGACGGCTCGTAGAACGCGACCATCAGCTCGTAGTTGAGAAAGAGGCTGCGCAGGTCAAGGTTCGCCGAGC
Source organism: Caldimonas sp. (assembly GCA_036497875.1). Classification (GTDB taxonomy): domain Bacteria; phylum Pseudomonadota; class Gammaproteobacteria; order Burkholderiales; family Burkholderiaceae_C; genus Schlegelella_A. Next base: position 3,419 of record DASXIP010000414.1, on the reverse strand, counting down.
CGGCGAGCGCGAGCTGATCGTCGACGACGACGATCTTGGCGTGCAGCATGAACGGCGTGAACCAGAGCCGCGCCCCCGCCGCGGCGAGCTCGCGCAGTGGCCGGTGGCGCGCGACGTCGGCGAGACGGTGGTTGGAGCGGCGCGGCATCACGATGTCGACCTGCACGCCGCGCCGGGCGGCGAGCGAGAGCGCCATCAGCAGCGTCGCGTCGGGGATGAAGTATGGCGTGACGACGAGCAGACGCCGCTCGGCGCGAAAGCACCCCGAGACGAGGAGCGCCTGCACCGTGTCGTCGGCCTGCTCGGGGCCGCTCGGCACGAGCTGCGCGAGCGAGGCGTCGGCAGGTGGCTTCGGGGCTGCCGTCGGCGCAGGCCGTTCTGGCGGCTCGTGCCGCGTCGCATAGGCCCAGTCCTGCTCGAACTGCTCGGCCGCGCGCGCGACGATCTCGCCCTGCACGTCGAAGCTGAGGTCGTGCCAGGCAACGCTCCGGCGGTCGGGGTCGCCCTCGAAATACTCGGCGGCGAAGTTGCGGCCGCCGCACCAGAGCCGCGCGGTATCGGCAACGATCATCTTGCGGTGGTTGCGCAAATTGGCGCGGCCGCGCAGGATCGCGCGGAACGGCGGCACGAACTTGACGAGCTTGATACCGGAGCGGCGCAGCGTCTGCACGTCGAGCCGACCACCAAGCCAGGCGCCGATGCCATCGATCAGGACGCGAACGCGAACACCGTCTTCCGCCTTCCTGCGCAGCGCCGCCGAGACCTCGTCGCCGAGACAGTCACGGGCGAGAATGAAGGTGCAGACGTCGAGCGTTGAGCGGGCACCCTCGATCACCGCGAGGGCGGCGCGGCGCGCCGCAGCGCCGTCGGCGTGGATCTGGAGCGATGCGTACGGCGCCGCCGGCGCAAGCCCCATCGAGCGGCCGAGCCGGCGCGCCCAGAGCGACGCTGCCTCGTCGTCGTTGGCGGCAGCGGCCGCGATCGGCGGCAGCAAGGGCGTGTCGCGCATGCGCAGCTTGCGGCTGCCGAACATCAGGTAGAGCGGGATCGCGATGTACGGCAGCAGCGCGAGCGCGACGACCCAGGCGATCGCCGCCGACGGGTCGCGCCGCTGCGGCAACGAGCGCGCGACGCCGACGTAGACGAAGAGGCCGATCGCGACGACGATGCCGTGCAGCGTCAGCAGATGGCGGGCGAGGAAGTCGTACAGCGTCATCGGAACGCGAAAAAACGAAACCCGCCGAGGCCTGGGCCTGGCGGGTCGCTCCGCAGTGCGGCGGGGGTCAGCACATCACGTCTTGCGGAACTTGCGAAGCGCCGCGATCTGCGCCGCCATGGTCGCGAACTCGCTCTGCGCCTTGGCGAAGTCGATGTCACTCTTGGCGGTCCTCATCGCCTCCTCGGCATTCTTCTTGGCCTCGTTGGCGCGTGCCTCGTCGAGATCCTTGCCGCGGATCGCGGTGTCGGCGAGCACCGTCACCGAGCCCGGCTGAACCTCGAGGATGCCGCCGGCGACGAAGACGAACTCCTCCTCGTCGTTGTCGGCGCGCCGGATGCGCACGGCGCCAGGCTTGATCCGGGTGATGAGCGGCGTGTGGCGCGGATAGATGCCGAGCTCGCCCACCTCGCCGGGCAAGGCGACGAACTTGGCCTCGCCCGAGAAGATGTTCTCCTCGGCCGAGACGACGTCGACGTGGAGGGTGGCCATCGGTTAGACCTTCTTCGCCTTCTCGAACGCCTCGTCGATCGTGCCGACCATGTAGAAGGCCTGCTCGGGCAGCGAGTCGCACTCGCCGTTCGCGATCATCTTGAAGCCGCGGATCGTCTCCTTCAGCGGGACGTACTTGCCCGGGCTGCCGGTGAAGACCTCGGCGACGTGGAACGGCTGGCTGAGGAAGCGCTGGATCTTGCGCGCGCGGGCGACCGCGAGCTTGTCTTCCGGCGCGAGCTCGTCCATGCCGAGGATGGCGATGATGTCGCGCAGCTCCTTGTAGCGCTGCAGCGTGCCCTGCACCGCGCGAGCGACGTTGTAGTGTTCCTCGCCGACGACGTGCGGGTCGAGCTGGCGCGAGGTCGAATCGAGTGGGTCGACCGCGGGATAGATGCCGAGCGCGGCGATGTCGCGTGAGAGCACGACGGTCGAGTCGAGGTGGGCGAAGGTCGTTGCCGGCGACGGGTCGGTGAGGTCGTCAGCCGGGACGTAGACGGCCTGGATCGACGTGATCGAGCCGACCTTGGTCGACGTGATGCGCTCCTGCAGGCGCCCCATCTCCTCGGCGAGCGTCGGCTGGTAGCCGACCGCCGACGGCATCCGGCCGAGCAGCGCCGAGACCTCGGTGCCGGCGAGCGTGTAGCGATAGATGTTGTCGACGAAGAAAAGGACGTCGCGGCCTTCGTCGCGGAACGACTCGGCGATCGTCAGCCCGGTCAGCGCGACGCGCAGGCGGTTGCCCGGCGGCTCGTTCATCTGGCCATAGACCATCGCGACCTTCGACTCGCCGAGGTTGTCGCTGACGACGACCTTCGAATCCATCATCTCGTGATAGAAGTCGTTGCCCTCGCGGGTGCGCTCGCCGACGCCGGCGAACACCGACAGGCCCGAGTGCGCCTTGGCGATGTTGTTGATCAGCTCCATCATGGCGACGGTCTTGCCGACGCCGGCGCCGCCGAACAGGCCCACCTTGCCGCCCTTGGCGAACGGGCAGATCAAGTCGATGACCTTGATGCCGGTCTCAAGCAGGTCCTGCGACGGCGACAGGTCGTCGTACGCGGGGGGCTTGCGGTGGATCGACGCGACGTGTTCGCGGCTCACCGGGCCGCGCTCGTCGATCGGATTGCCGAGCACGTCCATGATGCGGCCGATCGTCGCCCGCCCGACCGGCACCGAGATCGCGGCACCGGTGTTCGTGATCTCGACGCCGCGGCGCAGGCCCTCCGAAGAGCCGAGCGCGATCGTGCGCACGACGCCATCACCGAGCTGCTGCTGCACCTCGAGCGTCAGGTCCGAGCCCTCCATCTTGAGCGCGTCGTAGACCTTGGGCAACTGGTTGCGAGCGAACTCGACGTCGACGACGGCGCCGATGCACTGGACGATCTTGCCCTTCGCGACGGTGGCGGTCTGCATGTCAGCCATGGGGTGTTCCTTGATTTCTTGAACGATGTTCGGATCAGGGCGGCGTGCTAGACGGCCGCCGCGCCGGCGACGATCTCGGAGAGCTCCTTGGTGATCGCCGCCTGCCGTGTCTTGTTGTAGACGAGCTTCAGCTCGCTGATGACGTTGCCGGCGTTGTAGGTCGCCGACTTCATCGCGACCATGCGTGCCGACTGCTCGGACGCCAAGTTCTCGGCCATCGCCTGGTAGACGAGGGCCTCGATGTAGCGGAGCAGCAGCTCGTCGATGACGACGCGCGCCTCCGGCT
>DASXIP010000413.1:0-4969 GCA_036497875.1 Caldimonas sp. | reverse complement strand
AGTGATCGCCGGCATCGTCGTCGGCATGTCGAAGCCGCGCGGGTTGACGAGCGTGCCGGTGTGATCCTGCATCGCGACGATCTTGGCGCCGGCGCCGACGAAGAGCTCGGCCGCCGAGGCGCCGACATTGCCCATGCCCTGGACCGCGACGCGCGCGCCGTCGAGTGGCAGGCCGATCCGGCGCGCCGCCTCGCGGCCGGTAACGAAGACGCCGCGGCCGGTCGCCTTCACCCGGCCGAGCGAGCCGCCGAGGTGCAAGGGCTTGCCGGTGACGACGCCGGTCGCAGTCGTGCCGGTGTTCATCGAGTACGTGTCCATCATCCACGCCATCACCTGCGCGTTGGTGTTCACGTCGGGCGCCGGAATGTCGCGTTGCGGGCCGATGATGATGCCGATCTCGCTCGTGTAGCGCCGCGTGATGCGCTCGAGCTCCTTGAGCGAGAGCGTCTTCGGCTCGCAGCGGATGCCGCCCTTGGCGCCGCCATAGGGCAGGTTCACTGCCGCGCACTTGACCGTCATCCACGCCGAGAGCGCCATCACTTCCTCGAGCGTGACGTCGGGGTGGTAGCGGACTCCGCCCTTGCCCGGCCCGCGCGACAGGTTGTGCTGGACGCGAAAGCCCTCGAAGTGGGCGACCGTGCCGTCGTCCATCTCGATCGGCACGTCGACGATGAGGGCGCGCTTCGGGCGCTTGAGCGTCTCCGACCAGCGCGCCAGCGGCCCGAGGTACGGCAGCACACGATCGACCTGCGACAGGTAGGTGTGCCACGGGCTGGTGGCTGTTGGAGTCAGGTACGAGAGGTAGCTCATGCCGGCGGCAGCAGAGTGGATCGGGGAGCGGCCGCGGGCTTGCCGAGCGCCTCGGACTTGGCTCGCGCCGCGAGCACTGCGGCGACGAAGGCGTCGCGCACAGCACGTGTTTCAAGGACGGCGATCGCGGCTTCGGTCGTGCCGCCGGGAGACGTGACATGGCGGCGTAGCTCGGCCGGCGCCTCCGGCGACACGGCGGCGAGCGCAGCGGAGCCGGCCAGCGTCTGCTCGGCGAGGCGGCGCGCGACGGGCGGCGGCAGCCCCATCTGCTTGCCGGCCTCGAGCAGCGCCTCGAGAACAAGGAAGACGTAGGCCGGGCCCGACCCCGAGAGCGCCGTGACCGCGTCGAGCTGGGCCTCGGCGCCGAGCCAGATGAGCTCGCCAGTCGGGCCGAGCAGCGCGATCGCATCGGCGCGGTCCTCGTCGGTCACCGCCGGCCGCGCGAAGAGGCCGGCGATGCCCTGGCCAATCAGTGCCGGCGTGTTCGGCATTGCCCGCACGACGCGCTCGCTGCCGGTCGCGGCGACGATCGCATCGCTGCGGACGCCGGCCATCACGCTGACGTGCAGCGCGCCGGCAACCTTGCCTTCGCAGGGCTTGGCCGCCGCCTCGAAGGCCTGCGGCTTGACCGCCCAGACGATGATCTCGGCGACCTCGATCGCCGGCCCGGCCTCGGAGCGCGCGGTCGCGCCGTAGCGGCCGACCAAGCGGCGGCGGGTGGTTTCGTTGGGCTCGATGACGACGATCGAGCGGCCCGGGCGGCCGGCCTTGACGAGGCCGCCGACCAGCGCCTGCGCCATGTTGCCGCCACCGATGAAGACGATGTTGCGCACGGCGCAGTGTAAGCATGCCGGGGGGTGACAATTGTGAGCCGTCGTCAACAGCCGCTATGCGCCTCCAGGGATCCTGCCATTGCCGCGCCGTCCGCTTCAGCGTCGACGCGATGAGCCCGGTGCCGTTCCTGCACTGCCATTGCGCGATCTGCCGCAAGACCGCGGGCAGCGGCGGCTACGCCGTCAACCTCGGTGCTCGTGCCGGAACGCTGAAGGTGCGTGGCGAGCGCCACCTCGGCTGCTATCACGCGCTGATCCGCGAGGCGGGCGAGCGCACTCGCCGCTCGAAGGCCGAGCGGCGCTTCTGCACGCAATGCGGAAGCCCGCTCTGGCTCTGGGATCCGCGCTGGCCCGAGCTCCTCCACCCGCATGCCTCGGCAATCGACACGCCGCTGCCGAAGCCGCCGGAGGTCGTCGAGGCGGCGCTCGACTTCGCTGCGCCGTGGGTCGACGTGCCGCGCGACAAGCGCCACGTCCTCGTCCGCCGCTGGCCCGACGAATCGCTCGAGGAGTGGCACCGGCGCCACCAACTCTGGAGCGCCTGACGGCCTCACGCTCCCGGCGCGGCGCGCCGATCAGGGTTGCACGGGACGGCTGCCGAAGATCGCGGTGCCGACCCGGACCATCGTCGATCCTTCGAGGATCGCGGCCTCGAGGTCGTCGCTCATGCCGGCCGAGAGGGTGTCGAGGTCGAGGCCCTCGCCGCGCAGCGCCTCGAGATAGCCGTGCAGCAGGCGATGCGGCTGTCGTTGCGCGGCGATGCCGACGGCAGACGCCGGGATCGCCATCAGGCCGCGCAGGCGCAAGCGCGGCAGCGCCGCGACGGCATGGGCGAGCGCTGCGAGATCAGCCGGCGCGACGCCGCTCTTCGATGCCTCGCCGCTGACGTTGACCTGCAGGCAGACCGAGAGCGGCGCCAGCGCCTCGGGCCGCTGTGCGCTCAGCCGCTCGGCGAGCTGCAGTCGATCGATCGAATGGACCCAGTCGAAGCCCTCGGCCACGACGCGCGTCTTGTTGCTCTGCAACGGCCCGATCAGGTGCCACTCCGGCCTTGGCACGAGCGCGTGCAAGACAGCCATCTTCGCCACCGCCTCCTGGACATAGTTCTCGCCGAAGCGTCGCTGGCCGGCGGCGTGCGCGGCGGCGACATCGGCGGCGGCGAAGGTCTTGCTCACCGCAAGCAACGTGACGCTTTGCACGGGGCGACCGGCGGCCGCACAAGCGCTTGCAATGCGCGCATTCACCTGGGCGATCTTGTCTGCGATCATTGCGAACGAGCGCCGCTGGGGCGCGCGGGGTTCGCTTCCTTGCTGCGCCATCCGGCACTCACTTCGCTCTGAGCCATGGACATTACCCAACTGCTGGCGTTCTCGGTCAAGAACAAGGCCTCCGACCTGCACTTGTCGTCGGGCCTGCCGCCAATGATCCGCGTCCACGGCGACGTCCGCCGCATCAACGTCGACCCTCTCGAGCACAAGCAGGTGCACGACATGGTGTACGACATCATGAACGACTCGCAGCGCAAGGCCTACGAGGAAACGCTCGAGTGCGATTTCTCGTTCGAGATCCAGGGCCTGGCGCGCTTTCGCGTCAACGCCTTCAACCATAACCGCGGCGCCGGCGCCGTATTCCGGACCATTCCTTCGAAGATCCTGACCCTCGAGCAGCTCAACTGCCCGCCGGTCTTCGCCGAGCTGTCGCTGAAGCCTCGCGGCATGGTGCTGTGCACCGGCCCGACTGGCTCGGGCAAGTCGACGACGCTCGCGGCGATGGTCAACCACCTCAACGAGAACGAGTTCGGCCATATCCTGACGGTCGAGGACCCGATCGAGTTCGTCCATGACTCGAAGAAGTGCCTGATCAACCAACGCGAGGTCGGGCCGCACACGCTGTCGTTCGCCAACGCGCTGCGCTCGGCGCTGCGCGAGGACCCGGACTGCATCCTGGTCGGCGAGATGCGCGACCTCGAGACGATCCGCCTTGCCTTGACGGCAGCGGAGACCGGCCACCTGGTGTTCGGCACGCTGCACACGTCGAGCGCCGCCAAGACCGTCGACCGCATCGTCGACGTGTTCCCGGCGGCCGAGAAGGAAATGGTCCGCTCGATGCTCTCGGAGTCGCTGATCGGCGTCATCTCGCAGACGCTCTGCAAGACCAAGGATGGCGCCGGCCGCGTCGCCGCGCATGAGATCATGCTCGGCACGGCGGCGATCCGGAACCTGATCCGCGAGAACAAGGTTGCGCAGATGTACTCGTCGATCCAGACTGGCAACAGCATCGGCATGCAGACGCTCGACCAGAATCTCGCCGATCTCGTCCGTCGCAATATCGTGTCGCCCGCGGAAGCGCGCGGCAAGGCGAAGTTCCCCGAGAACTTCCCCGGCTAACCGGCAAGGCTCGACATGGAACGCGACCAGGCATCCAAGTTCGTCAACGACCTGCTGCGGCTGATGGTGTCGCGCGCCGGCTCGGACCTCTTCCTCACCGCCGACTTTCCGCCGGCGATCAAGGTCGACGGCAAGGTCACCAAGGTCTCGCCGCAGCCGCTCACCGGCCAGCACACGCTGGCGTTGACGCGCTCGATCATGAACGACAAGCAGGCGGCCGAGTTCGAGCGCACCAAGGAGTGCAACTTCGCGGTCGCGCCGCAGGGGATCGGCCGCTTTCGCGTCAACGCCTTCGTTCAGCAGGGCAACGTCGGCCTGGTGATGCGGACGATCCCGCAGGTACTGCCGACGATCGACAGCATGAACCTGCCGCACATCCTGAAGGATGTCGCGATGACCAAGCGCGGCTTGGTCATCTTCGTCGGCGCCACTGGCTCGGGCAAGAGCACGTCGCTCGCGGCGATGGTCGACCATCGCAACGAGAACTCGTTCGGCCACATCATCACGATCGAGGACCCTGTCGAATTCGTGCATCCGCACAAGAACTGCATCGTGACCCAGCGCGAGGTCGGCATCGACACCGACGGCTGGGGCATCGCCCTGAAGAACACGCTGCGCCAGGCCCCCGACGTCATCCTGATGGGCGAGATCCGCGACCGCGAAACGATGGAGCACGCGGTCGCCTTCGCCGAGACCGGCCACCTCTGCCTGGCGACGCTGCACGCCAACAGCGCCAACCAGGCGCTCGACCGGATCATCAACTTCTTCCCGGAGGAGCGGCGGCCCCAGCTGCTGATGGACCTCTCGCTCAACCTGAAGTCGCTGGTCTCGCAGCGCCTGCTGCCGCGCCAGGAAGGCAAGGGCCGGGTCGCGGCGGTCGAGATCATGCTCAACACGCCGCTCATCTCCGATCTCATCTTCAAGGGCGAGGTCGCCGAG
>DASXIP010000412.1:0-4846 GCA_036497875.1 Caldimonas sp. | reverse complement strand
TCGGTGCTCGGCGCGCTGCTGCTGCAGCTCGGCACCAATCTCGACAACGACGTCAGCGATTTCCAGCGCGGCACCGACCGTGCGGGCCGGATCGGTCTGCCACGCGCGACCGCGCTCGGGCTGCTCACGCCGCACGCGGTGCGCGCCGCCTCACTCGGCTGCTTCGGGCTTGCCACGGTGATCGGCCTCGCGCTCGCATGGCGCGGCGGCTGGCCGATCCTCGTCGCCGGCATCGCCTCCGCAGCGGCAGCGATGACGTACTCGGGCGGGCCCCGGCCGATCTCGTACACGCCCTTCGGAGAGCTCGTCGTGTGGCTGTTCTTCGGCCTCGTGGCCGTCACCGGCAGCTACTGGCTGCAGCTGCTCACGCTGACTCCCGGCGTGCTGATTGCCGCGGCCATGGTCGGGCTGCCGGCCGCCGCCGTGCTCGTCGTCAACAACTACCGCGACCTCGAGCCCGATGCGCGGGTCGGCAAGCGGACGCTGGCGGTCTGCCTCGGTCGCGCGTTCACGCGCTGGGAGTACGCGGTGCTGATGCTCGCCCCGTTCGCACTCCTGATCCCGCTGCACGCGTCGACCCGCCTCGGCGTCGCGCTGCTCGTGCCGCTGCTCGCGCTGCCGATGGCGATCTTGCTGGTCAGCCGCTTCTGGCGCGAGCCGCCGGGTCCGGCGTTCAACCGGTTGCTCGCTCGCACGGCTCGCTTCCAAGTGGCGTTTGCGCTGCTGCTGTGCGTGGCGGTCGTCCTCGGCTAGATCGCGCGTGATCGCGCCGTGCGCCCGGCGACTGGTCGTCAGGTCGCGGGGCGCTCGTGCCGCGAGACCCCGGCCGCCGCACGCGCCTCGCGCCCGGGTGCGAGACGCGGCTCGGCGCCGAGCCGATACAGGCCGTTGGCCATGATGCAAAAGCCCGTGGCCGCAAACCAGACCATCGCACCGCCGACGAAGCCGGTGAAGAGCAGCCACCACGGGCTGTGCAGGAGCGACAGCACCGACGCGATGGTCAGGTTGATGCCGACCACGAGATAGATGCGCCGCTCGAGGTACCAGGCATCCGTCTGCATGCGATAGGGGTGGCCCGGCGACCAGCCCGGACTTGCGAGCGCCGGTCTGAATCCGAGGCGGGCCAGCGTACTGCCGACAACGCAAAAGCCGGTGAACGAGACCAGGATCGAATCCGCTGCGGCCACTACGACGAGCAGCACCCACAGCGGATGCACGAGCGCCGCCAGCAGCGTCGACGCCAGCAGCACGCAGCCGGCGATGAGCCAGACCGTACGCTCGATGTACCAGCGGTCCGTCGGGACGATGTACCAACCACGGCGCGTCGACATGAACTTCACCTCACGCAGGACCGATACGCGCATGATGCACGAGCACGACGGGCCGCGATTGACCTGCGTCAGGCGGCAGTCGCATCGTCCGGTCAGGATCGCGGCAGCGACGCGCCCTCGCATGTCCTCGATCCCCCACCACGCCAGCCCAAGTGCAAGCCCTTCGCCGGGCCTGTCACGCCGCACCCTGCTCGCCGCGTGCGCAGGGCTGGGCGTGGCGTTGCCCGCGGCACGGGCCGCCGATGCCGCCGTGTTTCCGGCGCGTGCGGTGCGCATCGTCGTGCCGTATTCGGTGGGCGTTGGACCCGACGTGGTCGCGCGCTGCGTCGCCGACCAGCTCGCGCAGCGATGGCAAAGCCCGGTGCTGGTCGAGAACAGGCCGGGCGCCTCCGGCATCGTCGCGTTCGGCGAGGTGCGCCGCACGCCGGCCGACGGTCACACCCTGTTCCTCGCCGACACGGCCACGCTGGTCATGAACCCGCTGCTGCACGACGCGCTCCCCTATGACCCGACGCGCGACCTCGTGCCCCTGACGATGCTGTTTCGCGCCACCTTCGTCATCTGGGTGGGCGGCGCCAGTCGCTACGGCAGCGTGGCGGAACTCCTCGACGCGGCGCGGCGCGAGCCCGGGCGCGTGAGCTACGGTTCGCTCGGCCACGGACACGCCAGCCAGATCGCGATCGAGACGCTCGCGCATGCGGCGCAGGTTCGACTCTTGCACGTCCCCTTCACCGACGCCGGTTCGCTGTTCACGGCGGTGGCGAGCGGCGAAGTGGACTTCACCGCCTTCAGCGTGAACAGCGTGGCCGGCCTCATGGCCGCGGGACGGCTCCGGCCGCTGGCGGTGGCATCGAGCCATCGCCTGCCGAACTTGCCGCAGGCGCCGACGCTGGTCGAGGCCGGCGGGCCGCCCGTCGAGATGCATCCCTGGGCCGCCCTGGTGACGCTGGCCGGCACGCCGCCGGCCGTGCTGGAAACACTGCAACGCCAGCTGGCGATCGCGCTCGCTTCCGACGAGGTGCGCGGCCGCACCGAGCGGGCGGGATTCGAGCTCACTCCCTCGGCGCCGCAGGCGGTGCTCGAGCGCATGCGGATGGACCGCGTGCTGTATGCGCCGCTGGTGAGCGAAGGCCGCATCAGGCGCGAGTAGCGCCGCCTGGCGCCCGGAGAGCACGAGACGAGCACGCGTCTTGAGGTGGCTCAACGCACCTGAGCCCGATGCGTTTACATACTCGCTGAAAGGATCCCGGTCCATCAGGCGAGGCAGCATGGATGATGCGAGCAAGCGCAACAGCGCGGCCGAGGTCGCGGTGGCGCGCGTGCTCTCGGTCGAGCGCGAAGCGCGTGGCGCCATCGCGCGCGCCCAGGTCGACGCGTCGCACATCGCGGAAGAGGCACGCGCGGCGGCGCGCCGCCTGAGCGAGCGCACCGAGCAGCGCGTGCGCTGCATCGTGGCGGCTTTCGAGCGCGATCTCGCAGCACGCGTCGCCGCCATCGATGCGGAAACCGCGAAGCTCGACGTGCCGCAGCCGGTCAGGCCCGAAGATCGTGCGCGCCTCGAACGCGCGGTCGTCGCGCTCGCACGGCAGCTCGCCGGAGCAACGCCATGATCGACGCGGGCAGCCTGGAGCTCGCGCACGCGCGAATCCTGGCGCGCCACGGCGAACGACTGACCGCCGTGGATTGGCGGCGCATCGAATCCATGCGCGACTGGGCGCCGGCGCTCGAGCTGGCGCGCGCGACCGCCTTGCGGGGGTGGCTCGAAGGCATCAGCGTCGACAGCGGCGTCGCCCAGATCGAGGGCACGCTGCGCCGGCATTGGCGCAACGTCGTCGCGGAAGTCGCAGCATGGATGCCCGTGTCCTGGCAGGCCGCGGTCAGATGGTGCGCGTGGTTGCCGGACCTGCCGCTGGTCCAGCATGTCGCTCGCGGCGGGCAGCCGCCGCTCTGGATCCGCGACGACGACGTGTGGCGCGCGCTCGCCGAGGCGTCGCCCGGCTCGCGTGGCGCGGTACTCGCGACCGGACCGGCGGCGGCGCTCGCGGATGCATGGACAGTGCCACACGATGCCGGCCGCGCCTGGCTGTCCGAATGGCGCAAACGCCTGCCCGGCAAGGTCTCCGACGCCAGGGCCAACACCCGGGCCACGCCGGACTCGGCCGGCGGGTCGCTCGAAGCAGTGGTGGGCGCGCTGCAAGACCACGCGAAGGTCTTCCGCGTGGCCGCTCGCAGCCAGGGCTGGGCCTTGCGTGGCGCACTTCGGATGGAGTTGGTGCACCTGCTGCGACGCTCGGCATTGCAGCCGGCCATGGCGTTCATCCATCTGGCGCTCTGTGCGCTGGACCTCGAGCGGCTGCGCGCCGAGCTGCTGCGCCGCGTGATCTTCCCCGGCTGGAAGGTAGCGTGATGCTGCGCCCGCGGCCGGCCCACTGGTTCGAAGTCCTCGCCGCGCGCGACGACGCGACGCTCGTACTCGAGGCGCTGGCCCGCACCCGCAATGTCGAGCTCGAGGCACGCGGCAGCACGTCGCTGACCGCCGTCCTCGGCGACGTGATGCCGCTGCTCGCGCAGTACGGCGAGCTCGCGGCGCGCTATCAGGCCTACTGGCCCGCGGCCTCCGATTGCAGCCCCTCGCCGTTTCCGGAACCGCCGGTCGCCGCGCTGCAGCGCTGTCTGGCCACGATCCGCGGGTGGGCGACCGAGGCCGAGCCGCTGATCCAGTCGCTGCAGCGCCGGGAAGCCGATCGCGAGGAGCTGCGGGTCTGGCAGCGCGTGCTGCCGGCGCTGGCCAGCGATGCGCTTCTCTCGGCGCGATGGACCGAGGCTGGCCCGTGGCTCGGCGTGCGGCTGTTCGTCCTGCCACTCGAAACGACGGCCGACGAGGCGCTCGCCACCACCGTGCTCGCACCGGAAGCGGTTGCGGCCCAGGTACTCGTCGACGGCCGTGTCCACCTGCTCGTCACCGGGCGGCCCGAGGCCCTGGAGTTGATGGCGCACACCGTCACCAAGCTGCGCGGCCGCATGCACGAGGTGCCTGACTGGCTGCGCGCCGACAGCGCACGCGACGTGGCGATGCTCGGTGACCGGCTGGTGTCCATCGACGCCGAGCTGCAGCGGTCGCGCGAGGCGCTCGCCACCCTGCAGGCGCACCACGACCTGCCGCGCGCGCTGGGCGACGCGAATCGCCTCCAGTGGGTGCTGCACAACGTGCATGCGCTCGAAGCCGACGAATGGCTGTGCGGAATCACTGGCTGGTCGAGCGATCCGACGTGTGCGTCGCTGCAGCAGTCCCTGCAGGCGAGCGGCGCGCGCGCGCTGCTGTGCACGCCGCCGTCGCCCCCGAACCTGCGCGCGCCGCTGCTGCTGTTCAACCCGCGCTGGGTGCGGCCCTTCGAGATCTTCAGCCGCGCGCTCGGCATGCCGGGCGCGAACGAGGCCGACCCGAGCCCGCTGCTCGCCGTCGTCGTGCCGCTGATGTTCGGCTACATGTTCGGCGACGTCGGCCAGGGACTCGT
>DASXIP010000411.1:0-4190 GCA_036497875.1 Caldimonas sp. | reverse complement strand
GAAGTACTCGGCGCCGCTGGCGTCGCGGTCGTAGAGGATGCCGAGCGCGCGCATCCGCTCGACCAGTGCAGGATCGAGCGCGAAGCGGGCGAGCAGGTCGTCGTGGTAGTTGCCCGAGATCGCGACGAAGCGGGCGCCGCGTGCGCGCAGCGCCTCGACCGTCCGGAAAACGTCTTGGCACGAAAAGGCGATGTGGTGCACCGCGGGCTTGCCGCCGAGCGCGGCGACCGTGCGTGCGGTGCGCGTGCGTGCGCTTTTCGACACATTGAGGACGATGCGGACGCGCCTGTCGGGGCTGGCGACGCTGCAGGTGCGCACGAGCCCGAACGGGTCGGCGAGCTCGAGGCTCTCGCCCGCCCCTAGCGCGAGCACGCTGCGGCTGAAGAGGACCCAGGTGTCGAGCTGGTCGGCGGTCATGCCGAGGGCGATGTGGTCGATGCGATCGAGCCCGGCCGCGATCGCCGGTGCGCCGGCCGGACCTTCGGCGACGAAATCGGCGGCCGCGAGGCCGTCGGCACCGAGCGCTTCGGGAACGAAGTGGATGAGCATGCCGCCCGGCGAGCGGAACGCCGGCAAGCGCAGCTCGCCGCTGCCGAGCGGGCTCTCGAAGCGCGCCGAGAGGAGCGCAGCGGCGCGTGTCACCGCGCGCGCAGCGTCGTCGGAGATCAGCCCGACGGCGCTGACGCACGCACCCTGCTCGGCGAAGCGCTCGCGCGCATCCGACCCCGGCTCGGCGTTGACGACGAGCTGGATCTCGCCCTGGCGCCACAGCGTCGCTCGCTTCGAGCGATGCCGGCCGACGCGGGCGAAGCCGAGCTGCGCGAGCACGCCTTCGAGCGCCGATGCCGCGGCGTCGTCGACGCCGAACTCGACGAACGCGAAGCCGCCGAGTGCGGTCGCGGGCGGCGGGTCGGCGAGCTCGATGCGATCGAGGACGCGCCGGGCCGACGCGTCGCCGTGCTCGAGCCGGGCGCGGCATTCGCTTTCGAGCCAGAGCAGCGAGCGCATCGCGTCGACCGCGGTGCGTCGGTTCGGCGTCTCGCGGAAGACGTCGTTGAAGATCTCGAGCGAGAGCGTTCCGCTGTAGCCGGCGCGCAGCGCCTGGGTGAAGAAGGTCGTGACGTCGAACTGGCCCTGGCCGGGGAAGTTGCGGTGATGGCGCGCCCACTGCAGCACGTCCATCGCCAGCAGCGGCGCGTCGGCCATCTGGACGAAGAAGATGCGCTCGCCGGGAATCTGCGCGATCGCGGTTGGATCGTCGCCGAGCGAGAGGGTGTGGAAGCTGTCGAGGATGAGGCCGAGGTGCGGATGGTCGGCACGCTCGACGATCCGCCACGCCTCGGCGTAGCGCTTGACGTGCTTGCCCCAGGCGAGCGCCTCGTAGCCGATCCGCAGGTTGCGGCGCGCGGCACGCTCGGCGAGCTCGTGCAGCTGCGCCGCGGCGAGCTCGGGGTCGGCGAGCGAATGCGGCGAGGTGTTCGAGCAGACGAGCATCAGCGGCGCGCCGAGCGCGTGCATCAGGTCGAACTTGCGCTCGGCGCGCTGGAGGCTTTGCGCGAACAGCGCGTCGGGCATGCCCTCGAAGTCGCGGAACGGCTGGTAGAGGTCGATGCCGAGGCCGAGGTCGACGCACATCGAGGCCAGCTCGCGCGCCGGCGTTGTCGCGTGGACGAAGTCGTTCTCGAACAGCTCGATCGCGTCGAAGCGCGCGGCGGCGATCGCCTCGAGCTTCTGGCGCAGCGTGCCGCTCATGGAGACGGTGGCCACGGCGCGGCGCATGGTCGACCTGCCTCGCTCTCTCAGCCGCGCCGCCAGGCGGCTTCTGCGCTCTTCTCAGACATCGAAGAAGACGGTCTCGTTCTCGCCCTGCAGGCGGATGTCGAAGCGGTACACCGCAGCGCCACCGTCGAGCTTGCGGTCGAGCCGCTCGGCGACGAGCGACTTGCGGCGCTGCTCCCACTCGATCAGGTTGAGCACGGCGTCCTTCGCGTTCGCCTCCGCCTCGTCGCTGAAGTAGATCCGCGTGTTGAGGCCGATGTTGATGCCGCGCGCGACGATCCAGGCGTTGACGTGCGGCGCCATCTTGCGGCCGTTGCGCCCTTCGACCGGCCCGGGCTTGACGGTGTCGAAGGTGTAGACGCCGGTCTCGAAGTCGGTGCAGCTGCGGCCCCAGCCGCGAAAGGTCGGATCGATCGTCTTGCCGGGCTGGCGGTCGCCCGGATGCGCGTACTTGCCCTCGGCGTTCGCCTGCCAGATCTCGATCATCACGTCCTTCAGCACCGTGCCGATGCCGTCGAACACGCGGCCCTCGATCCTGATCTTCTCGCCCTTGGTCTTGTCGCCCGCGAGGACGCTGCCGAAGTTCTTATCGAAGATGTCGAAGCCGGCGGCATGCGGGGCGAGACCGATGTGCACGTACGGGCCGGCGGTCTGCGATGCCGTCTCGCGGCGCACCTCGGGATCGCGGCCTGGCGCCGGACCGTCGAGGCCATGACGATGCTGCAAGGAGCTGCTCACGATTGCGCCTCCACCGGGGTTTGCTGGACATGGTTCTCGAACATCGTCGCGCGATGGCCGCGCAGGACGATGTCGAAGCGATACGCGCGGCTGTCGAGCTGGACGAAGGCGCCGAGATCCTGCAGCGCGATCAGGCCGCGGATCTGCTCTTCGCTCGGCACGACGCCCAGAATCGGGCAGCTGCGGATCAGCGGATCGCCCTCGAAATACATCTGCGTGATCAGCCGCTGAACCCAGCCGTCGCCCGAGATCGAGTAGTGGATGTGCGCTGGGCGCCAGTCGTTGACGCGATTGCGCCACGGGTAGGGACCCGGCTTGATCGTGCGGTACGCGTAGTAGCCGTTCTCATTGGTCAGCATCCGTCCGCAGCCGCCGAAGTTCGGATCGAGCGCGCCGATGTACTGGTCTTTCTTGTGACGGTAGCGGCCACTCGCGTTCGCCTGCCAGACCTCGACCAGTGCGTTCCTTAGCGGCCGGCCGAGCTGGTCCTGGACGTAGCCGTGGACGATGATGCGCTCGCCGATCGGCATGCCGTTCTTGGCGTAGTTGAGGATCAGGTCGTTGTCTTTCGGACCGAGCTCGTCGGCGCGAAAGACCGGCGCGGTCACCTCGGAGAGTGACTGCTGCAGCGAGATCGGTGCCAGCCTCGGGCTGCGCAGCACGCTCGTCTTGTACGCCGGGGTGTACGAGGGCGGGTGCGACGTCGTGTCGCGCATCAGGAATTCAGCGTCGGCAGCGGGTTCTCTTCCCATTTCAGTCTCCATCGTGTGCGCGCGCGCCGGGCCCGCCGTTTGTCTTCAAGCGCACGCTCCGGCCCGTCCTTCGGGCGTGCTCCGGGCGCCGGGCGAACAAGGTAGCAAAGACGGTGCGAATGCACTTGCCATTTTGTGCAGCGAGCATGCCAGACCGTGCAAGGCGCGGGAATGTCCCGGTCAGCGTGCGCGCCGCCGCCACGCCGTCGGCGCGACCTTGTGACGGGCCCGGAACGCCCTGCTGAAGTGTGCCGGATCGGGAAAGCCACACTCCCTGGCGATCGTCGCCACCGCAACGCCGGCCGCGCCCGGATCTTCGAGCAGCGCGCAGGCCCGATCCAGGCGGGCGTTCTGGATCCACGCATGCGGCGTGATCCGGGTCGGCTGGAAGATGTTGTAGACATTGCGTCGGGAAATGGCGAACACGCGCGCCAATG
The DNA here is from genome assembly GCA_036497875.1 of Caldimonas sp. Taxonomy (GTDB): domain Bacteria; phylum Pseudomonadota; class Gammaproteobacteria; order Burkholderiales; family Burkholderiaceae_C; genus Schlegelella_A. The sequence goes on along the minus strand of DASXIP010000411.1, from coordinate 484 downwards.
TCGCGACGTTCAGCAGCGGGTCGTTGAGGTGCTCGCTGATGTAGGCGAGCACCCGCCGCAAATCGGCGCTGCGGTCGCGGAAGCCCTCGATGCCGCGTTCCTGCAGCTCGATCGCGAGCGCGCTGCCGATCAGCGCCACCACCGATTCGTGCAGCGCGGCGTCGCTCCTGGCGTCGAGCGGCTCGACCTCGCGCAGCATGGCGAGTAGCGATGCCATCGCGATGTGGGCCGGGCCGCCGCCGCGCAGGGCCGCGCCACCGAGCGCGGGCAGCGCCCGGACCCAGCCCGGGCACGCAGAGCGCGGGACGAGCAGCGTCAGCACGCGCGAGCCCTTGTCGAGCTCGAGCGCGTACTCGCGGCCGGGATCGAGGATCGTCCAGCCGCCCGCTTCGAGCATCGGGCGATTCGGGCCCTGCTGGACTCGGCACCGCCCGGAAAGCAGCCAGAGGACCTGGACCAGCGCGCTGTCGCCGGCAACGATGTG
>DASXIP010000410.1:0-3870 GCA_036497875.1 Caldimonas sp. | reverse complement strand
CGCTGGGGCGAGACGCCCGCGGCGTGGGTCGTTTGCCACGAAGGGGAAGCGATCGATGTCGAGGCGCTGCGCGCCTGGGCCAACGAACGGCTCGGCAAGACGCAGCGGATCGCCTTCGTCCACGTCGTCGGCGAGCTGCCGCGCAGCGCGATCGGGAAGGTGCTGAAGCGCGAGCTGCGCGACGGCTTCGTCGCCAGCAGCGCAAGACCGGGAGCATGCCATGACTGATGAGCGATCCGCGGCCACACCGCTCGGCGCGAGCGGCCTCAAGGCAACCAAGCTCTGGCTCGGCACGATGATGTTCGGCGACCAGACCGACGAGGCCGAAGCCGGCCGCATCGTTGCCGCCGCGCGCGACGCCGGCATCAACGCGATCGACACCGCCGACGTCTACGCAAAGGGCGAATCGGAGCGCATCGTCGGCCGATTGATCGCCTGCGACCGGGAACGCTGGGTGCTCGCAACCAAGCTCGCCAACCCGACCGGCGCCGACGCCAACGATCGCGGCCTGTCGCGCCGCCACATGGTGCGCGCGCTCGACGCCAGCCTGCAGCGCCTGGGCACGGACCGGGTCGAAATCCTCTATCTGCACCGCGAGGACGCGACGACGCCGCTCGAGGAGACAGTCGCGGCGATGGCGCACCTGCTTGCGAGCGGCAAGGTGCTCTACTTCGGCGTCTCGAACTTCCGCGCCTGGCGTGTCGCGCGCCTGGTCGAGATGTGCCGCGCCGCCGGCGTGCCGCCGCCGATCGTCTGCCAGCCGCCTTACAACGCGATGACGCGCGGCATCGAGACTGAGCTCTTGCCGTGTTGCGCGTACTACGGCGTCGGCGTCGTTGCCTACAGTCCGCTCGCACGCGGCGTTCTCTCGGGCAAGTACGCGCCGGGCGCGGCGCCGCCGCAGGGCTCCCGCGCGGCGCGCAACGACCAGCGCATCCTCCAGACCGAGTTCCGCCCGGAATCGATCGCGCTGGCACAGCGCATCGCCGACCACGCTAGGGCGAGCGGACGAACGCCGCTGCAGTTCGCGCTCGCCTGGGTCTGGAACAACGCACTCGTGCACGGCGTGATCGGCGGCCCGAAGACGCTCGCCCAGTGGCAGGAATACCTCGACGCGACGACGACGCCGTTCGATGCTGCCGACGAGACGCTGGTCGACGCGATGGTCGCGCCCGGGCACGCGTCAACGCCGGGTTACACCGACCCGATCTATCCGGTCATGGGGCGCCAGCCGCGCTCGCGCTGACGCGCCTCACCCGTCGACCGCGTGCGGCGGGCGCTTCTCGTACCAGTGCGTGATGCGCGCGCCGTCCCAATGCAGCGCGAGATGCGCTGCCGACTTGGCATGGCGGAGCGCGCGCGGACGGAAGATGCCGACGCATTCGCCGCCGGCGTGGCGCACGCTCGGCCAGCGTAGGCCCCAGCTCTCGACTGCGCGTAGCTGCCTGCCGAGCGCCTGCGACGGACCGTAGTCGTCGGCGGCGAGCACGGCGACGTAGCGGCCTGGCGCGTTGGCAGCTTGGTCGATCTCGGCGAGATCGTGCAAATCGGCCTCGACGTTCGCGGCAATGACGCGCATGTCGATGTCGATCGCCGGCTCGCTCGTGCTGCGGAGGAACACGACGCGGTGATGGCTCACCTCGGCGATCGCGGTCTCGAGCGAATGGGCGGCGTAGTAGACGCCGTACGAGCCGTCGGAAAAGCGCGAGCCGTCCTTGTTGAGATGCGTGAAGGCGGCCATCACCACTGTCGCTCCGGGCCCCGTGACACGCTCCTCCTTCGCGACCAGCGTGATCTCGCCGAGCTCGTCGCGGATGCGCGGATTGGCGAGCGCTTCGATCGCGAAGACGACGTCGAGGTCGGCGGGGTCGGCGATGGCGTCGTAGAGGCCGACGGTCGGGTAGCGCGACGGGATCAGCCGGTACGATGGCCGCCACGAGACGCGGCGCACCGGGACCGTCTTCGGGTCGACCTTCGCGGATCGGCGCGCTTGCGGCGCCGCCGCCGGCGCCGTGTATCGCGTGGCGACGCTCATGCCTTGCCGCCGCGCTGGGCGTCGAGATACTCGCGGACGACGAACAGATCGGCGATCTGGCCGCCGAGCATGCGGTCGAGCGCCGAGCCGCCGCCGAACAGGCGCGCGGCGTTGGGCTTTCTCATCCACTCGTCGGCTCGGCCGGACGCGGGAAAGAGGATCTGCAGCGACGAGTAGATGCCGAACAGATGCGAGAGACGTTCGACGACATGGCGGTCGAGCGGTGCCACCTTGCCCTGCTTCCACTGGTAAAGCGTCGCCTTGGCGACACCGAGCAGCGTCGTCTGCTCGGCGACCGAGAGCTGCCAGGCCGCGGCGAGGCGAAAGAACGTCCTGAGGGCGGCGCCGGCAGCGCGCGGGGAGGTGAGATCGACGGCGGGTTGCGCGGGCTTGAGAAGAGCGCTCATGGGGCATCGGGGCGGGGCCGAGGCGAAGACCGATTTCCCCAATCCTAGTACATCAACAGACGAATAGCAAGCATTTGTCTGTTGGCAGACTCGACGGCGAGGACTTATCTGGCGTGCATCACGCCGCCGTCGACGACGAGGGTCGAGCCGACGACGTAATCGCCGGCACGCGACGCCAGGTAGACAGCGGCGCCCGCCATGTCGTCGTCGACGCCGATCCGGCCGACCGGGATGCGCGCCTTGACGATGTCCGCGCGGTCGCGCGCGTCGCGGTTCATCTCCGATGCGAAAGCGCCCGGCGCGATCGCGCTAACGACGATGTTCTCGCTTGCGAGCCGCAACGCCATGCGGCGCGTCAGCTGGATGAGCCCCGCCTTGCTCGCGGCGTACGAATAGGTCTCCTGCGGGTTCACCGAGAGGCCGTCGATCGAGGCGATGTTGATGACCTTGGCCGGCCGTTCGGCGCTGGCGGCCTTGCGCAGGTGGCCGGCGAGCGCCTGGGTGAGGAAGAACGGCGTCTTCAGGTTGAGGTCGACGACCTTGTCCCAGCCCTTCTCGGGGAAGGTGTCGAACGACTCGCCCCATGCTGCGCCGGCGTTGTTGACGAGGATATCGAGCGCGCTCTCGCGCCCCGCATACGCGGCGACGAGCGTCTGCACCCCCTGGGCGTCGGAGACATCGGCCGGCAGCGAGACGCAGTTGCCGAGCGACGACAGCTCCCGCGCCGTCGCCTCGCACACGTCGGCCTTTCGCGACGAGATATAGACGGCACGGCAGCCGGCGCGGAGGAACCCGGCGGCGATCATGCGGCCGATGCCACGCGAGCCTCCGGTGACGAGAGCGGTCCGGCCGGAAAGAGAAAAAAGGTCGTTCATTGGAGGCCTCGCGTGGCGAAGTGGACGGGGGCGGCGCGACGACCCGACCCGATCGGGCTGCGCTCCGGCACGATACGCCCCGGGCCGGCAGGGCGCGCCCGGCGCCCGTCATCCACTCGCGGCCCCGGCAAGGAAAACAATGACCGCACTGCGAACGTCCGCCCTGTCTGTCGTGTGCGCCTTCGTCGTCGCTGCCGGCGACGCCGCGGCGGCGAGAGATGCCGTGTGCGCCGTCGATCGCTTCCAGGACGCGACGTCGCCTGCCGGCACAGAGGTCCACATGCGCGTCCTCAACATCGGCAGGCCGTGCACGATCGTCAACCACGGCGTGCCGGCCGAGCGCGCCCACCCGGCCGAGTCGGGCGCCATCACCCAGGCTGCCCACCCCGGCAGCGCCGCGTTCGCGGCGCCCGATGCCGTCTACATGCCCGCTGCCGGTTTCGCCGGCAGCGACGCCTTCGCGTACGAGGCGTACGCCAAGGGCAGGAACGACGAACGCCTCCATCTGCGCGTGCGCGTCAAGGTCGACGTCGCCTTACCTTAGCGGGACTGC
>DASXIP010000409.1:0-3770 GCA_036497875.1 Caldimonas sp. | reverse complement strand
AGTCGATGTCGTCGTCGGCAGCCATGCCGAGCACGGCACGCTTGTCACCGTGACGCTCGGCTGCGAATCGACGGCAGCGCGCGTCGCCTATGAGCAGCAGGTGCGCGCCAAGCTCGACCCGCTGCCGCTCCGGCACGCGATCGTCTGGCGCTGACCTCGCGCGCGGCGAGCGCGCGCCGGCGGGCGGCGAATCACTTCAGGTCTCGCCGTCCAGGGGCGCGAAGGTCGGCGCGCGCTTCTCCGGTGCCTTCGCGGCTTCGCTTCGTGTGCGCAGCGTGAGCTGCACGCGGTGCAGGCGCCCGTCGTCGACCAGCGGCAAGGCATCGCCGGCCTGCAGGACGCCGTCGAGCCGGAGCTCGCGACGCTCGCCGTCGCCGACCTGCTGCAGCACCTCGATTTCGTACAGCGTTGCGCGATGGCGGTATTGCAGCGTGCAGTGCGCCCACGTGGGCGGCAGGCACGGCGCGACGACGAGGCGGGCGCCGTCGGCCGCCGTCACGAGGCGAATGCCGAGCAGCGATTCGACGACGACGCGGTACATCCAGGCCGCCGAGCCGGTGTACCAGCTCCAGCCGCCGCGGCCGGTGTGCGGCGCGACGCTGTAGACGTCGGCCGCCATGACATACGGCTCGACCTTGTAGCGGGCAACACCCTCGGCGCTGCTGCCATGGCCGACGGGGTTGATCATCTCGAGCAGCGCCCATGCGCGCTCGCGCTCGCCGAGCGCTGCGAACGCCATCGTTGCCCAGATCGCGCCGTGCGTGTATTGGCCGCCGTTCTCGCGTACGCCGGGAACGTAGCCGGCGATGTAGCCGGGGTTCGGGCCGCGCTGGTCGAACGGCGGGTCGAGCAACTGCACGAGGCCGGCGTCCGGTCGCACCAGCCGCTCCTGCAGGGACGTCATCGCCTGGCGCGCGCGCGCCGGGTCGGCAACGCCCGAGAGCACCGCCCAGCTCTGCGCGATCGAGTCGATCTGGCACTCGGCGCTGCCCGCCGAGCCGAGCGGCGTGCCGTCGTCGAAGAAGGCGCGCCGGTACCAGGCGCCGTCCCAGCCATGGGTCTCGAGGCTGGTGTGCAGCATCGCGCGCTCGCTCCTGCAGCGCGCTGCAGTGGCGTCGTCGCCCTTGCGCAGCGCGAGTGCGCCGAAGCGCTCGAGCACCTCGGCGAGGAAGAAGCCGAGCCAGACGCTCTCGCCGCGGCCGCCGTGGCCGACCAGATTCATGCCGTCGTTCCAGTCGCCGCTGCCCATCAGCGGCAGGCCATGGGCGCCGAAGCGCAGGCCGTGATTCACAGCGCGCAGCGCATGCTCGTACACGCTCGACGATTCCTGCGAGTGCCCCGGCAGGTCGTAGTACGACTCGTCGTACGGATTGACCGGGCGCCCTTGCAGGTAGGGCGCAGTCTCGGCGAGGACGTCGACGTCGCCGGTCGCCTCGACGTAGCGCGCCAGTGCGAGCGGCAGCCAGAGGTAGTCGTCGGAGATGTGGGTGCGAACGCCGCGCCCTTGTGGCGGGTGCCACCAGTGCTGGACGTCGCCTTCCGGGAACTGTCGGCCTGCGCAGAGCAGCAGCTGCGCGCGCAGCATGTCCGGCCGCGTGTGGACGAGCGCCATCGCGTCCTGCAGTTGATCGCGAAAGCCGAATGCGCCGCCCGACTGGTAGAAGCCGCTGCGTGCCCAAATGCGGCAGGCGATCGTCTGGTACAGCAGCCAGCCGTTGACGAGGACGTCGAGCGCGGGCTCGGGCGTGCGCACCTGCACCGTGCCGAGCGTCGTGCTCCAGTGCTCGCGCACCCGCTCGAGCTCGTGCTGCGTCGCCGCGGCGCCGCGGAAGGCCTGCACGAGGTCGTCGGCCTCGTCGACGCTGCGGCCGATGCCGAGCCGAAAGACGACCTGCGTCGAATCGCCGTCGACCAGCGAGACCGGCACCTGGAAGGCGGCGCACGGATCGAGCGCTGCGCCGAAGCGGCCCGACAGGCGCGTGCGCGCCAGCGCCGCGGGGCTGCGCAGCGAACCGTTGCGGCCGATGAACTCGGCGCGGTCGCAGGTGAAGCTGGCGCCGACGCGCTGGGCGTCGTCGATGTCGAAGAAGCCGAGCCAGTCGGCGTAGTCGTTGCTGTAGGGATTGCGGGCGTAGATCGCGCCGGTGTCGGTCGCGATCCTGGTGATGATGTGCGGCGCCGTCTTCGCGCGCAGGTCGCCGAGCACCCATTCGACGTAGCCGGTGGCGCTGAGCTTGCGCGGCCGACCCGAGACGTTCGTCAGCCGCAGCACCGAGACCTTGACCGCGGCGTCGAGCGCGACGAAGACCTCGAGCTCGCTGCGGATGCCGTACGCCGTGTGCTCGAAGACGCTGCTGCCGAAACCGTGGCGGGCGACGTACGGCTCTGCCGAGTCGCCGTAGGTCGGGCACGGCAGCGAGGTCGGCGACCAGACCTGGCCGGTCTCCTCGTCGCGCACGTAGATCGCTTCGCCCGAGTCGTCGCCGACCGGATCGTTGTGCCACGGTGTCAGGCGCAGCTCGTGGGCGTTCTCGCACCAGGTGTACGCGGAGCCGGCTTCCGAGACGACGCTGCCGAAGCGCGGATTGGCGAGCACGTTGACCCATGGCGCCGGCGGCCGCTCGCCGGCAGGCGGCGAGACGACGTACTCGCGGCCGTCGGCTGCGAAGCCGCCGATGCCGTTCTCGAGGATCAGCCTGCGGCCACCGCGGCGAAGCGCCGCGACCGCCGCGGCGTCGTCGTCCTCGCGTGCGTTGCGGGTCGCCCCGCGAGTGCGCGGCTCCGCGTGTCGCGTGGCGACGAGCGCCGGCGGCCGCCGCTCGCGCAACGGCCGCCGCTGCACCTGCTCGGCGAGCGTGCCGCGGGTGTCGCTGAAGACCGCGCGCGCGACCGCCTGCATCAACGTGCGGTCCTCGGGAGCGATCTGGTCGACGTGGCGGACGAAGATGCCGCCCGGCCGGTCGATCACGTGCGCGCCGGCGCCGCCGACGATCAGGCCCGTGATCTGTTCGTGCAGGCGCTGGCGGTAGGTGTCGCGCTCCTCGTTCCAGATCACGAGGTCGACGGTGAGTCCCTTCAGCCGCCACCACGCGTGCGCCTGGACCAGCTGGCGAACGAGTTCGATGTTGTCGGCGCTGCCGATCTGCAGCAGCACGATCGGCAGGTCGCCCGAGATCGCATAGCCCCACAGGCCAGACTGGCCGCGGTGGTTGCGCGCGAGCACGGCGGGGTCGGCGCGTAGCGCCGGCTGCGCGTGGATGACCGCGCCGGCGAGGCGGCCGTAGAGCTGGGCGTCGGCCTCACTGGCGTTGAGCTGGCGCAGCACGACCTGCGCATGCGTCCACGCCAGCTCGAAGACGCGGTCGGCGAGACGGCGGTCCTGGTACTTGCCGGCCATCGCGAGGCACGTCTCGCGGTGCTCGGCCACGCCGACAACGACGTCGATCGTCACCGTCTGGTCGGGGTCGATCGTCAGCACACAGCGGCTTGCGGCGATCGGGTCGAGCACCGAGCCGACCGTGTTCGACAGCGGCCCCTCGTCGACCAGCGCCTGCGGCAGCTCGAGGCTGCGGCCGCGGCCGATGAAGCGGGCGCGATCGGTCTCGTGCGAGATCGCGCTCGCGCGCGCTTCGCCGCTGTCGCTGCGCGCGCCGTGGACGGCGACGAGCTGGAACAGCCACGGCGTGCTGTCGTCAGGCGAGCGGCGACGCCGCGTGCACAGGATCGCCGCCGGGTGCTCGACGATCTCGGTCTGCACGAACAGCTTGCTG
>DASXIP010000408.1:0-4794 GCA_036497875.1 Caldimonas sp. | reverse complement strand
CGACGTCGCCGGCATGGACGATCCGCCGGCGCGGCACGAGGCGCTCGCTCAGCAGCCTCAGCGTGTCGGCGGCGCTCCGGATCGCGTGCCGGTCGGCAGGCCGCACCGATGCGGAGGTCGCAGACCGGAGCATGGCCGGGCTGAATCGCGGAGCGTCGGCTTGCTGGAGGGCGGTGGCGGGCATGGCGTCGTACCTCGGTGGGTGATGAATCGGATGCCCACATGCTAGGAAGCCATCCGCGCCGAATTACCAACGCAAGGCATCGCTCGGTCGCAGTGTGTAAACAGATCGTGTCGGCACGAGAACGGCGGGCCGCGGCTTGAGCGAAGTCAAGCTAGGGCCACGCTGCGCGCATAGCCTTCCGTTCTCCCGGGATCCACGGGGCGAACTTGAAGAGCACCGTCCTGACAAGCCTTCGCAACGCCAATCTGGCGCAGCTGTCGCCGCGCGATTCCGACGTCCTGCTCGGCAACGCCCGCCTTCTGCAGAGCGCGATCGAGCGGCGTCAGACGAGCACGCTGCTGCGCGGCAAGAAGCTGGCCCTGCTGTGCGAGTCGGAGGACGGCGCCGACGCGGTCCTCTTCCGTACCGCGGCGTCGGACCTCGGCGCGCACGTCTCGCATGTCCGGCCCCGGCTCGGCGACCTGAAGCAGCTGGACGACCTCGAGCACACCGCGCAGATGCTCGGGCGCCTGTACGACGGCATCGAGTGCCAGGGGCTCGCCCCGGCGCTGGTCGAGGTCGTCGGCCGCGAGGCCGGAGTGCCCGTCTACGACGGGGTCGCGTCGGAACATCATCCGACGGCGCGCCTCGCCGGCCAGCTGGACGGGGAGCCGCCGGACCGGCTGCGCCAGCTCATGCTGCAGACGGTCCTCTTGAGCACCCTGGCATGAACGCCAGCATCGGATCGTTTTCGAGCGAGCCGGCGCCCGTCGCGCCGGTGTCCGCCAGCGAGCCAAGGAGATTTGCCATGCATCCCACGCTTCGGGTCATTCGCGACGAGCACGGCGTGTTGTCGGCAGTGCTGCGCTCGATCAGCCTGCTGCTCTCGGAAAGCCAGCGCCGCGGCTTGCCGCTCGACCACACGATCCTGCGCGCGATGCTCTTCTACATCGACGAGTACCCGGAGAAGGTCCACCACACCAAAGAGAGCGAGTTGCTGTTCCCGAAGCTGCGCGAGAGAAGCGGCGAGCTCGCCGCGGTTCTCGACCGCCTCGATGCCGATCACGCGTCGAGCCATCGGGCGGTGCGCGAGCTCGAACACGATCTGCTCACGCTCGAGATGATGAGCGAAGCGCCGGACGCGGAGAGCCGGCGGCGCGACTTCGAGGCGCAGGTGCAGACCTACGTGATCGCGTACCTCGAGCACATGCGAGTCGAGGAGGCCGAAGTGCTGCCGCTCGCCGAGCGCGTGCTGAGCGCCGGCGACTGGGCCGAGCTCGATGCCGCGTTCATGAAGAACCGCGATCCGCTGACGCGGCGCGAAGGCGACGACGCGTTCCGGCCGCTCTTCAAGCGCATCCTGATGACGCTGCCGGCGCCGCTCGGGCTCGGCCCGGCGATGCAGGCACTCGACACCTCCTACAAGCGCATCTAGGCGCGGGCGCCAGAGCTACGCCGTCACCGCGCACCGCGGCGCCGAGGCCGTGCCAGAGCGCGAACAGTGACGATGCCGCGAGCATCGCGCCGGCGACGCGCACCGCCAGCGCACCGAGCGGCGAACCCCGCCGCCGCCGGCTCAATCGCAACCACGCGCCTTGCGAGAACATCCAGCGCGGCCGCGACCGCGCTTGATCTTCCTCAACGCGCAGGGCGGGGACGCCCCGGAGATGCTCGGGGCGCCCGGCCGCCGTTCAGCGCGCTACTTGCTCGTCGCGTGTCCGAACTTTTCTGCCGCGCGGCGCGCGATCTCGTCGTGTGCCACGTCTTCGATGTGGGTGGCGATGCTCCACTTGTGGCCGAACGGATCCTTGATGGCGCCGCAGCGGTCGCCATAGAACTGATCTTCGACCGGCGTCAGCGAAGTGGCGCCGGCGGCGATCGCGCGCTTGACGACGGCGTCGACGTCTCTCACATAGAGCATGATGCTGCATGGCGTGTCGCCGATGGTCTGCGGGCTGAATGCCTTCCAGTCGGGCGCCTCGTCGTGCAGCATGATGACGGCGCCGCCGATTCGGATCTCGGCGTGCATCACCTTCTTGCCGTCGGGCGACTTCATGCGTAGCGCCTCTTCGGCGCCGAACGCCTTCTTGTAGAAATCGATCGCCGCAGCAGCGCCCTTGACGGTGAGGTACGGCGTGACGGCGGTGTAGCCGTCGGGGATCGGCTTGACGGTCTTGGCCATGGGGTCGTGTCCTTTCGAGAGATTGGCCGACGGACTCTCGAAGCCGCCGGCCGTGAACGAGGGCTGGCACCGTAGCCCAGCGCGCCGCACCGTTCAAGTCGAAGACGACCCGACCCTGCTGGCGTCAGGTGTTCGCGAAACTGTCGCCCGCCACGCGCCGTGAAGCCCGGCGCCAGGCGGCTAACCGTCGATCGGGACACCGCCGCCGAAGCGGACGGCCCATTGCTCCGACACGTCCTTGTTCAGGGTCAAGATCGATTGCTGCCAGCCGAGGAACGCATCCCACAGCAGGCGTTGTGCCTCGGCGAAAGGCTGGCACAGGAGCCACGCCCACTCGGCGACGGGAGCGACGGGTGGGCGAGGTAGCTGCGGCGCGACGTTGCGATGTAGTCTTGCCATGGTGCCTCTCCTCTGATTGCCAAGCCACTCTAGGATGGCACCGTTGCCGGCGCATTGCTCGTCGTCAACAAAGGCCCGCCTTGCGCACCATCCACGATGCTCGACGCTGACCCATCGCCGCTCGAGGGTGCGCGCGCACGCGTCGCGTCGCTCGCCGCCGAGCTCGCCGTCATCGACGGAGCGCAGCCGCGCCTGGTCGAGACCGCGATTTCGTGGCTGCTGCTGGGGCGAGGGCTCGCCTACAAGATCAAGAAGCCGATCCGGCTTCCCTTCCTCGACTTCACCGCGCTCGCGGAGCGGCGCAGGTTCTGCGACGAGGAGCTTCGGCTGAATCGCCGCTTCGCCCCCGAGCTCTACCTCGACGTGGTCGAGGTGCGCGAAGGGCCGTCCGGGCCGTCGTTCGAAGGCACCGGCCGTCTGCTCGAGGCGGCGGTGCGCATGAAGCGCTTTCCCGACGGCGCGCTCTGGAGCGAGAGGCTCGGCGCCGGCACGCTTGGCGCCGCCGAGGTCGACGCTTTCGCCGTGCGGCTCGCCGCCGTCCACCGCGCTGCCGCGGTCGCTCCGGCCGACGGCGCGTTCGGCACGGCCGCGGTGCACGAGCGCGTCGCCCGCAATTCGATCGCGGCGATCGACGCCTGGCAGCGCAGTCGCGCCGCCGCGTTCCCGCAATGGCCCGTCTTGCGCGAGTGGATCGAGCGCGAGCGCGAGCGTCTCGCGCCGCATTGGCCGGCGCGCCTGAGGAGCGGCCACGTGCGCGAGTGCCACGGCGACCTCCATCTTGCCAACGTGCTGCAACTCGGCGATGCCCCGGCCGCATTCGACGGCATCGAGTTCGATCCCGGGCTGCGCTGGATCGACCCGATCGACGACGTCGCGTTCCTGGCCATGGACCTGTCTGCCCACGGCCGGGGCGACCTCGCCTTCTGCTTGCTCGACCGCTACCTCGAGGCGAGCGGCGACCACGACGGCGTGCCGGCGCTGCGCTTCTTCCTCGTCGGGCGCGCGCTCGTTCGCGCCCAGGTTTCGGCGCTGTGCGAGGCAGGTGGCATCGTCACGCAGAGCGCCTGCAACGCGCTCGACTATCTGCGCGCCGCAGCGGAGATCGCGCGCGGCGCCGACCCGCGCCTGGCGATCACGCACGGACTGCCGGGCTCCGGCAAGAGCTTCGTCTCGGGGCGGCTGCTGCAGCAGGCGGGTGCGATCCGGGTCCGCTCCGACGTCGAGCGCAAGCGCCTGTTCGGCCTCTCGCCCCTGCAGTCTTCGCGCGATCTGGTGCCGGAACGGATCTACGGTGCCGCGGCGACCCGGCAGACGTACGCTCGCTTGCTCGAGGTCTCGAAGCTCTCGCTGCTCGCCGGCTGGCCGACGATCGTCGATGCCGCGTTCCTGCGCCATGCCGAGCGAGCGGAGTTCGCCGCGCTGGCCGATTCGCTCGCCGCGCCCTTCGCGATCGTCGATTGCCGTGCCGCGTTGCCGCTGCTGCGCCAGCGCGTCAGCGCGCGCCAGGCAGGCGGCGCCGACGCGTCAGAGGCCGACATCGTCGTTCTCGAGCGCCTGGTCGCTGCCGACGAGCCGCTCGCGGCCGGCGAGAGCGCGCGGGCGATCGTCTTCGACGCCGCGGCACCCGAGCCGATCGAGGCGCTCACCCGCCGCTGGCAATCGATGCGGTGAGCCGCATCGCGGGCCCCTGTCGCCGGGCGGGATTCTCAGAACCGGCCGATTACCCATCCGGGGAACACCGCGACCAGCAGCGCTGCGACGATGCACGCGACGCTAGCTCCGAACGCGAGCCGATGGCGGCCCGCGGTATTCACGACCGATGCATCCGGGCTCATGAACATCAGCTGGATCACGCGCAGATAGAAATAGATGCCGAGATAGCTGCCGACGAGGCCGAGCACGGCCACCAGGGTGTGGCCCGACATCATGACGTTGCGGAAGATCAGGAACTTGGCGACGAATCCGGGCAGCGGCGGGATGCCGGCCAGCGACAGCATCGCGACGCCGAGCATCAGCGCCGCGAACGGCGCGCGATGGAACAGGCCGCGCA
>DASXIP010000407.1:0-7082 GCA_036497875.1 Caldimonas sp. | reverse complement strand
CGAGCGGTAGCCGAGCGCGATCGCGAGGTCCTGCATGCGCGGGAACTGCTTCGCACCTTCTACCGTATCGGCGACGACAACGACGCGGCCTTCGAGGATGCAGGTGCCGGCGCCGCTGCCGCGATCGAGCGGCCACGGCTTGAGGAAACCGACGCCCTTGCGCGCCGTGGTCGCGTCGGACGCGAAGGCGACGTCCTCGATCATGGCGCCGCGCGGCATCGCCAGGTGCACCGCCTTGCCGCTGAACAGCCGCTGGCAGCTCTGCACGATCGCGTCGAACACGGGCTGGGTGTCGGTGATCGAGCAGCTGATGACGCGCAGGATCTCCGCCGTCGCGGTCTGCTGCTCGAGCGCTTCCTTGGTCTCGTTGAAGAGGCGCACGTTCTCGATCGCGATCACCGCCTGGTCGGCGAACGTCTGCAGCAACGCGATGTGATGCGGCGCGAAGGGTCCAGGCTCGACGCGGGTCACGCTGATCATGCCGACGGCAACGCCTTCGCGCATGAGCGGGCTCCACAGCACGCTGCGAAAGCCGCGCTTGCGTGCCATCGCGATCATGTTGGGATAGGCTGCCCAATCGACCTCGACGTCGGTCATCTGGGCGACGGCACCTCGCCGGAGCGCTGCGGCGGCCGGATACGCACCCAGCGGCGCCGGGAACGCCGACTTCAGCGTTTCGTCGGCCTCCTCGCTGATCCGGGTGAACGCCTTGAGGTGCAAGGTGTCGTCGACGATCAGGAAGACGGCGGCAGAGAGGCCGGCCATCAGCCGGTTGGAACTGCCCGCGATTGCATCGAAGACCGGCTGCACGTCGCCTGGCGAGCTGGCGATCACCTTCAGGATCTCGGCCGTCGCGGTCTGCCGCTCGAGCGCTTCCCTGGTCTCGTTGAACAGGCGGACGTTCTCGATCGCGAGCACCGCCTGACGCGCGAAGGTCTCGAGCAACGCCACCGATTTCGCCGGGAACTCGCCGGCCTCGGGGCGCGCCACGGCGATCGCGCCGACGGCGCGACCGTCATGGAGGAGCGGCACCGCGAGCGTCGAACGCCAGCCGGACTGCTCCGCGCCTTCCCTGAGCCGGTACTCCGGGTCCAGGCCGACATCCGCGATCTGCACCGGCCCGCGCTCGAGGATGGCGCGGCCGTTCGCCGTGCCGCGGCCGATCTGCATCGGGAACGCCGCGCGCATGGTCGCCTCGCCTTGCTCCGACGTGCCGCGATAGCTCACCAGATGGATGAGCCCGCCGTCGACACGCGACGCCGCACCCATGCTGCCGCCGCACAGCGCCTTGGCGCGCTCGGCGATCGCATCGAACACCGGCTGCACGTCGGTCGGCGAGCTGCTCATGACGCGCAAGATCTCCGCGGTCGCGGTCTGCTGCTCGAGCGCTTCCCTGGTCTCGTTGATCAGGCGCACGTTCTCGATCGCGATCACGGCCTGGTCGGCGAAGGTCTTCAGGAGATCGACCTGGCGCTGCGGCGTCGCGCCCGGGTCGGGCCAAGCTACGGACAACGCGCCGATCGGCTCGCCGTCCTTGAGCATCGGCGCGCCGGCCACCCGCCGCCAGACGCCTGCCCGCGCGTACGCATGGTGGTAGTCGGGATCGAGCAGCGCGTCGTCGATGCTCATGGCGCGGCCCGAGAGGATGACCCGGCCGGCGACCAGGGCCCGATTGGGCGGCGCGGGGTAGAGCGTCCGTGCGACCGCGAGCGCCTCGGCGGGCCAGTTGCGCGTCGCGACCACGTCAACGAGGCCCTCGCGGTAGCGGTACACGGCCGCGAACGCGCTGCCGAATAGACGTGTCGCGCAATCGAGGATCGCCTCGAACACCGGCGCGACATCGGTCGGCGACTGGCTGATGACGCGCAGCACGGCGCTGATCGCCGTCTGGTAGTCGAGTGCCTCGCTCAGCTCACGCGTGCGCTGCTCGACCTTGTGCAGCGCCTCGCGCGTCTCGTTGAACAGGCGCACGTTCTCGATCGCGATCACCGCCTGGTCTGCGAACGTCTCGAGCACCGAAATCTGCTCGGCCGTAAGGGGGCCGGGCTTCGTGCGCACGACGGCGATCGCCCCGATCGCGACCTGGTCACGCACCATGGGCACGACCGTCATAGCGCGGTAGCCGGCGGGTGCGAGGTTGCGCTTGCCAGCCTCGAACGGGCCGCCTTCCTGCACGATGTCGGCAATGTCGACGACGCGGCAATCGAGCATTGCGGCGCCGTGGATGTAGGCGCGGTCGAGCGGGAACGGAAACACCTGGCGCCAGCGCGCAGCACGCGCCGGGTCTTCCTCGGCGATCGCGACCGGGTGGACCTGCTCGCCGTCGGGCCGGCTCACCGCCACCGCAGCCCCCGGGAAGAGTCGCAGGCCGGTCCGCGCGATGGCATCGAACACGGGCTGCACATCCGTCGGCGACTCGCTGATCACGCGCAGGATCTCTGCCGTCGCCGTCTGCCGCTCGAGTGCCTCCCTGGTTTCGTGGAAGAGGCGCACGTTCTCGATCGCGATCACCGCCTGGTCGGCAAACATGCGCAGCACGCGCACGTGCTTCTCGGAGAAGACGCTCGGCTCCTCGCGGCAGACGCCGATCGACCCGATCACCTGGCCATCGCGGATCATCGGCACAGCAAGATTGCCGCGGTAGCCGATCTGCCTTGTCGCGTCTTTCAGCTCGTAGTCGGGGTCGGCGAGAACATCGTAGATTTGGACCACGTCGCGCTCGAGGATCGCGCGCGCGAGGATCGAGCCCCGGCCCGGCTTCCTCGGGAAGCCAGCATGCATCGCCGCCAGCCCTTCCGGCGTAGGGGCGTGGAACGACGCGAGGTGGACCAGCTCGCCGTCGAACCTGGCGACGCCGCCGATCCGTGCCCCGCACAGCGCGAGCGCGCTTTCGACGATCGCATCGAAGACCGGCTGGACATCGGTCGGCGACTGCGACAGCACCTGCAGCACCTTCGCCGTCGCCGTTTGCTGCTCGAGCGCTTCGCGCGTCTCGTTGAACAGGCGCACGTTCTCGAGCGC
Organism: Caldimonas sp.; assembly: GCA_036497875.1. Taxonomy (GTDB): domain Bacteria; phylum Pseudomonadota; class Gammaproteobacteria; order Burkholderiales; family Burkholderiaceae_C; genus Schlegelella_A. The sequence goes on along the minus strand of DASXIP010000407.1, from coordinate 4,061 downwards.
GACGCCCATGCTGGAGGCCAGCGTCATCAACAGCCGGGCGTCGCTCTCACCGTACGCGTTCTCACGGGCGTAGTCTTCGATGATGATGCCGCCCAGCACGCGATCGCCCGCAAGGATCGGCGCGAACATCAACGACTGCGAATCGTCGGTGCCCGCGATCGGGGTGGACCCCATGGCACGCGCTTCCTGGCTGGTCCTGAAGATCAACCACTCGCCGCGTTCGCCTGCCTGCACGAAGGGGCTGTCCGGGTTGATCGGATGCGACGCCGGATGCAACCGCACGCCATGCTCGACCTCGTAAAGGTAGTGAATGGTGTCGGGTCGGGTGGAGCGGTCCCGCCAACGGATGCCGATGTTGTCGGTGTGAAACACTTCGCGCAGCTTGTCGCCCACCAGCTCGACGATGCCCTGGAAGTCGAGCGATCCAGACACGCCGCGCTGAATGCTGTTGATCACCGCCAGCTCGGCATTGCGCTGCTCGGTCTCCTTGAGCAGCCGCTGCGTCTCGTCGAACAGGCGCGCGTTCTCGAGCGCGACGCCCATGCTCGCGGCGATCGTCTCCAGCAACCGGACGTCGTCCTTGCCGTAGGCGTATTCGCGATCGTGGTTCTGCAGCGAGATCAGGCCGAGCACGCGGTCGCTGCCGACGATCGGCACGCCGACGATCGAATGCGCCCAGTCGGTGCCCGGCGCCGGGCGGATTCCGGCCGCCGTCTGCTCGGCACGCGTGTTGGCGATCCGCGGCGCACGCTCGCGCACGATATGGGCGACCGGGCCGCCGCGCTCGAGCGTCCACGGCGGCGGCAGCGGCAGCGGCCGGCCGTGCTCGTAGCGGTACACGACCTGCACCAGGTCGGTCTTGTCGTCCCACCAGGCGATGTTCACGTTGCCGGTCGCGAAAACCTCGCGCACCTTGTCACCAACCAGGGTGACGATCGCCTGCAGGTCGAGCCCGGCCGAGATGCCTTGCTGGATGGCGTTGATCACCGCGAGCTCGGCCTCGCGCTGCGCGGCTTCCTCGCGCAGGCGATGGCGATCGCGCACATCGGCCAGCGTCGACGCTGACTGCGCGACGAGCACGCGGATGGCGTCGCAGCCGGCATCGTCGAGGTCGTCCGACGCGCCCGCGGCGTCTGCGTAGAGGACGGCGAGGACCTCCGACCGCGCAACGAGTGGAACGACGACGCAATGGCGACGCGTCGCGGTGCCGTTGGCCGACGGCATCGCCCACACGGCAGCGGTGCGGGTCCGCCCGGCTTCCTGCAGTGCAGGAGCGACGACGGCCAGCAACGCCCGCGCGTCCTGGCCGCGCGGCAAGTGAGCGGCGACGACGCCGATCCCTTCGGCAGCGCCCAACGCGATCAGCACGCGGCGCGCTCCGCCGAGCGAACGCGTCTCGTCCACGAGCGCGGCGAGCACGGCGCTTTCGTCGCCGAGCTCGGCAATCCGCAGGAGCGCGGCGACGAGCCGCTCGGCCGGCGTCGCGGCAGGTCGGGATCGGCGCAAGGCTTGCGCGGCACGCATCGGCGCGGTCCTCCTCGCCCCGGCGGGGCGCGGAGCAGTCTACAGGCGACGGCGGCGGCGCTGCATGTATCGATCTGCACCGCGACCGGCTGTGCGGATCTTCACGTCGGCTCCGGGCGCGGGCGCGCGCGCCACGATCCCGCTTCCTACCATCGCTGACCCCATCGGAGATCCACATGTCCTGGCACGAAGGCCCCGAGACGCGGCCACCCGGCGGCGACGCCGAACGCGACCGCTTGCCGCGGGCGATCGCCGCCCGCCTGATGCGCGCCGGCCGCCTCGCCGGCGCTGGCGCAACGACGGCGGCGCCGCCCCGCCGCGAGCCGACGCCGCAGCCACTCGATCGCTGGTCGCGCGAGGTCTTCGAGCTGATCGAGTGGCGCCGCTTCGAGGCCGTCGTCGAGGCGCTGTTCGCGCAGGCCGGCTTCGAGACCCGCTCGCAGGCGCACGGCGCCGACGGCGGCGTCGACATCTGGCTGCATTCGCTGAACCACGCCGACGGCGACGCCCCCGTGAGCATCGTCCAATGCAAGCAGTGGATGCGCTGGAAGGTCGGCGTCAAGGAAGTGCGCGAGCTGCGCGGCGTGATGGCGCAGCACGGCATCACGCGCGGCCAGTTCGTCACCACCTCCGACTTCACCGCCGAGGCGCGCGAGTTCGCCGACGGCAACGGCATCGGCCTGCACGACGTCGACGGCTTGCTGCGCGTGATCGCGACCCGCACGCGCGAGCAGCAGGATGCCCTGCTGCAAGTCGCCTTTGCCAGTGAGTGGTGGCGGCCCACCTGCGCGAGCTGCGGCATCAAGCTCGTCGAGCGGACGGCGCGCCAGAGCGGCAAGGCATTCTGGGGCTGCGAGAACTTTGCGCGCGGCTGCAGCACTCGGATGGCGATGCGGCATCGTCAGTGAGAGGCGTCCTGATGCCCTGACGCGTTCCTGCGCCGACGAGCGGCCCGGCGCGGGCTATGCTCGGCGTGCCCGTTGCGGGCGCTTCAGGACACTGGCGTGGACCTCCAACTCGGCGCCAAGCGCGCACTGGTCACCGGCGGCAGCCGCGGCATCGGCAAGGCGATCGCGCGCGCGCTCGCCCGCGAAGGCGCCGACGTCGCGATCCTCGCCCGCGACCCGGCACGGCTCGCTGCCGCGGCGAGCGAGATCGCCGCCGAAAGCGGGTGCACGATTGTCCCGGTCATCGCCGACACGACCGACGAGACCCAGGTCAAGACCGCGATCGCCGAGGCCGTCCGCGCACTCGGTGGCGGCATCGACATCCTCGTCGCCGCTGCCGCCGAACCCGGCGGCTATGCGCCGCCGCCCAAGCTCGCCGAGATCGACGCGGCGCACTTTCATCGCGAGATGGACACCAAGGTGATGGGCTACGTGCGCTGCGCGCGCGCCGTCGCGCCGCACATGCGCACCCAACGCTGGGGCCGGATCATCCTCGTCAGCGGCCTGGCCGCGCGCCAGACCGGCAACGCCGTCGGCAGCATCCGCAACGTCGCGGTCGCGGCGCTGGCGAAGAACCTCGCCGACGAGCTCGGCCCGGACGGCATCAACGTCACCGTCGTTCACCCCGGCGTGACGCGCACCGAGCGTACCGCCGCGCTCATCCAGGCGCAGGTCGCCACGCTCGGCGTCGATGCACGAGAGGTCGAAAAGCGGATCGCCGACGGCAATTCGATCCGCCATTTCGTCGATGCCTCGGAAGTCGCCGACATCGTCGCCTTCCTCGCCTCGCCGCGCTCGATCGCGATCAACGGCGAGACGATCGCCGCCGGCGGCGGCGTGCCGCGCAGCATCTATTACTGAGATTGCCGAGCCGCGACGCGAAGCGGCGGCAGCACGGCTCAGCGATCCTTCGGCGCGGTCGGCGCGATCGCCGCGGCGAACACGCGGTGCCGCTGGGCGTCGACTGGCCGATGGCGAACGGTGCGGCTCGCCGGGTGATGGCCGAGATCGTTGCCGCCGTGCAGGTCCTGGCGCGGCCGGATCGGCCGCGCCTCGAAGCCGCCGCCGCAGTTCGGACAGACGTCGAGCAGCACGTCGCGCACGCAGGCGGCGCAGAAGGTGCACTCGAAGCTACAGATGCGGGCGTCGGTTGACTCCGGAGGCAAGGCGATGTTGCAGTGCTCACACGACGGACGAAGCTCGAGCATGGCGGTGGCGCACGGCGCGAAGTGACGGTGCGGCGCGAGCATGCCACGGACCGCTGGTCCCGAAACCGTTGCCGCGCACCGACGCCGCACGCACACAGCGCAGGGAACGCGCCAGAATCCGCGCCACTTCCATTCAGCAGCTGCACCCACCGCCATGATCGCTTCCATCCGCCTCGTGTCGATCGCAGCTCTTGGACTGCTGATCGGGATTGCCACAGCGCACGCACAAGGCTCGAAGCTTGAGCGCGGCCGCTACCTCGTGACCACGGTCATGTCGTGCGGCAACTGCCATACGCCCAAGGACGCCGCCGGGCGCCCGATTGTTGGCAAGGAGCTCTCCGGCGGCGGCGTCGCGATCGACATTCCGCCGTTCGCGGTCGTC
>DASXIP010000406.1:0-4003 GCA_036497875.1 Caldimonas sp. | reverse complement strand
AGCGTGTGGAACCGCGCCGACTAGCATCTGGACCATCGAGAGGGGACGGCGATGCGTCCCCTTGCGCCGGAGGCCGGTTGTCGACTTCGCCTCGTGGTCGATGATGGACGCACTCGCCAAGCACGCCGAACACCTCCCCGGAGGCACCATGAACACTCGAGAGACTTCCCTTCACGAAGCCGTCCGTGCGTCCCCGCTCGCCGCCGGACTGTCGCAGCAGCAGATCGTGGTCCTCGCCGGGCTGCTCGGCCGCGAGAGCTTTCAGGCCGGCGAGGTGATCGCGCGCGAAGGAACGGTCGACGACCGCCTCGTCGTCGTCGTCGACGGCACGCTCGACATCGTTCGCCACCGCGGCACGCACGACGAGACCGTGCTCGCGACGCTGCGCGCCGGCGACCTCGCGCACGAGCTCGGCTTCCTCGACGGCACGCCGTGCTACGCGACGCTCGTCGCGAGCAGCCCGGTACGCGTGCTGATGCTCGAGCGCGGCCGCCTGGAGAGCCTGATCGACAGCGAGCCGCGCGTTCTCTACGCGGTCATGCGCGCGATCCTGCGCACGACGCACGCGCTACAGGCGCGGCTCTCGATGCAGGCACTGGAGCTGACGAACTACGTCGTCAAGCAGCATGGCCGATATTGAGCGGCAGCCGACGGCGCGTCGCGCACCGTTTGCGTCGCGCCCACGCCGCCGGTGTCGACCGCCGCTCGATCGCGGCGCCGCGACTCCTTCGCAACTGGTGTGGTCGCCATGAGTCCGGCAGGAATCAGTATCCTGCTGTTGGTGGCCGTCTCAGGCTTCGCGGCACTCGCCTGGCGCAAGCTCAGGATCGTCCTTGCGCTGCAGCCTGAGCGCCGCTTCGACGCGCCGCTCGCACGGCTGAAGAGCGTCGTCGTCAACGGCCTCCTGCAGCGCAGGATGGTCCGGCGCGAATGGCAACCGGGCGTCATGCACGCGGTGATCTTTGTCGGCTTCGTGTCGCTGCTGCTGCGCAAGCTCCAGCTGCTTGCGATCGGCTACCGCGAGTCGGCGGCATTCCCCGATGCGTTTGCCGGCCCCTTCGCGGCATTCAAGGACTGCATCGAGATCGCCGTCACCGTGGCGGTGCTCTACGCGCTCTACCGGCGCCTTGTCGCCAGGCCGGCGCGCCTCGAGCCGAACCGCGAGGCAGTCTTCGTGCTCGGCCTGATCATCGCGATCATGATCACCGACTTCGCCTTCGACGGCTTCCGCTTTGCGCTGCTCGCCGACCGTATCCCGGCGATCGCCCTCGAGCGCGCACATGCATTCGCGGGCAGCGCGGTCGCTGCCGCCCTTTCGGGGCTCTCCGCCGAAACGCTTGCGTTCGGCTACGCGCTGTCGTACTGGACGCAGATGGCGGTCGTGCTCTCGTTTCTCGTCATCCTTCCGCTCGGCGAGCACTTCCACATCGTCACTGCGCTGCCGACGCTCTACTTTCGCCGCGGCCGGCCGGCGAACCGCGTGCCTGGTATCGACCTCGACAAGCTGATGGCGGCCGAGGACGAGGCCGACATGCGGGCCGGCGCCGGCGACGCACGCGACCTGACCTGGAAGGAAGGGCTGGACGCGTTCACGTGCACCGAATGCGGCCGCTGTAAGGACGCCTGCCCGACGCATCTCACCGGCAAACCACTGTCGCTGAAGGCAGTCCACGACTCGATCAAGCACCATTTGCTTGCCGAGGGCGAGAAGATCGTCGCGAACGAGCCGCTGCACGCGCTGCCGCCGCTCGTCGGCCCGGTGATCGCCGAGGAGACGCTCTGGGCGTGCACGACCTGCGGCTACTGCGAGGCGGCGTGCCCGATCGAGCTCGAGCATCTCGACAAGTTCTTCCGCATGCGCCAGCACCAGGTGATGATCGCCGGCGAGTTCCCGCACGAGCTGAAGCACCTGTTCGAGGCGTACGAGGCTGAAGGCAATCCGTGGGGGTTGCCGGCGAGCCAGCGCGCCGCTTGGGCCGATGGGCTCGACGTCCCGATCGTCCGTAGCGCCGCCGACATGGTCGGACTCGACTACCTGTTCTACGTCGGCTCGGCGATGTCGTTCGACCCGCGCGGCCAGAAGATCGCGCGTGCGTTCGTCCGCATCCTGCGCCACGCGGGCGTCAGCTTCGGCATCCTCGGCGCCACCGAGGGGTCGACCGGCGAGTGTGTCCGCCGGGTCGGCAACGAGGTGCTGTTCCGCCAGCTTGCGACGGCGCTCGCGGCGACGCTGCGCGAGCTGGGGACCAGGCGCATCGTCACCTGCGATCCGCACGCGCTCAACTCGCTGCGCAACGAGTATCCGGAGCTCGGCGTCGACGTCGAGGTCGTCCATCACACGCAGCTGATCGCCGAGTTGCTCGCCGACGGGCGGATCGCCGTCGACCGGTCGCTCGAGCGCGTCGTGTTCCATGACCCGTGCTACCTCGGCCGCCACAACGGCGAGTACGACGCGCCGCGAGGGATCGTCGGTCGGCTGAGCAGCGATACCCCGCTCGAGTTCGATCTCGCGCGCGAGAAGGCGATGTGTTGCGGCGCCGGCGGCGGCAGGATGTGGATCGACGAGACGATCGGCACGCGGATCAACGTGCTCCGCGTCGAGCAAGCGCTGGAGAAGTCGCCGCGCACGATCGCGACCGCGTGCCCATACTGCGCGGTGATGATGGCCGACGGCCTCGGCGCCGTGCAGCCGGATGGCGCGGTTCAGTCGCGCGACATCGCCGAGCTCGTCGCCGACGCGCTCGTGCCGCATCCTGCCGGGGTCGGCGCCGAGCAGCGCTCGACGAGATAGAGGATCGACTCGTAGGGAACTCCGGCAGCCTCCGAGAGGCCGATCTCGCATGTCCGGCTGCTCGACACGCCGCCGCTGCAATCGGCCGGCAGCGAGCTTTTCAGGTGCCGCAGCGCGTGCTCGTTCAGCTCGGGGCGGACGAAGCCGCGCTCGCCGGCGAAGCCGCAGCACTGCACGGCGTCGACCGTCGCGACCGTCGTGCTGCAGCGCCGGGCGATCGCGAGCAGCTTGTCGACGCTGCCCATCTTGCGAACGCTGCAGACCGGGTGAACGGCGACCGTACCTGGTTCCGGCGCCACCTGCAGCCGCGGCAGCAGCGTGTCGTGGACGAAATCGATGCTGTCGTGGACGGCGAGCGTCCCGCCGAGCACCTTCTTCATCCGGTAGGTGCACGGGCTGGTATCGAACACGATCGGCCAGCGGCCGCCGTCGCTGGCGTCGCGCAGCGCCGCGGCGAGCTCGGCCGACTTGCGGTCGGCGGCGGCGACGAGGCCCTTGCTCTCGAATGGCTGGCCGCAGCAGAGTCCGTCGAGCGCGTCGGGGTAGACGACGTCGAAGCCGCCGCGGCGCAGCAGCCGCTCGGCGACAGTCGGCAGCATCTCGACGCCGGCGCGGCCGCGCTCGGGTCCCATGTTGCGTGCCGCGCAACTCGGGAAATAGACGACGCGCTCGGCGCCGCTCGGCGGCCGCTGTGCAGGAACGAAGTGCACCGGCCGCGCCAGCGCCGGCGACCATTTCGGCAGCCGCCCGCCGGAGGCCTTGCGCAGGCCATCGAGCCCGGTCTTCATCGCCGTCGTGCCGATTGCGCCGTGCAGCATGTCGGCGACGCCGAGGCCGATCCGAACTCCGGCAGTGACGGCGGCGTAGCGATCGGCGGCAACGTCGGCGACCCGCCGCGCGAGCGGGCCCGCGCGCCGGCCGCGCAGCGCCTTGATCAGCAGCCCCGTCTCGATCCCGACCGGACACGCCGTCGCGCAGAGACCGCACGCGGCGCAGGTCTCGATGCCATGGTAGTCGTAGAGCCGCTTCAGCTCGGCGCTGCGTTGCGGATCGTTCCCGTCGGCTTCGAGCCGTGCGATCTCGCGCCAGCCGACGATGCGCTGGCGCGGCGAAAGCGTCAGCCCGCGCGACGGGCACTTCGGCTCGCAGAAGCCGCACTCGATGCACTTGTCGACGAGCGGGTCGGCAGCGGGCAGCGGCTTCAGGTCCTTC
>DASXIP010000405.1:0-2187 GCA_036497875.1 Caldimonas sp. | reverse complement strand
TGCCAGCGCACGATTCAGCGGCGGCAGGCCGATCGCGCGATCGGCGAGAACCTCGACCGCCGTGCCGCCTTGGCCGAACAGCAGGACCGGACCGAAGAGCGGATCGATGCTGGCGCCGACGATCAGCTCCTGGGCAAACGGGCGCTGCGCCATCGGCTGCACCGTGAAGCCCGCAATGTGCGCCTCGGGTCGCTCCGCGGTGACCCGCTGCAGCATCTGCGCCGCGGCGCTGCGCACGCGTTGGGCGTCGGCGAGGTCGAGACAGACGCCGCCGACATCGGACTTGTGCGTGATCTCGGGCGAGACGATCTTCAGCGCAACGGGATAGCCGAGCGCTTCGGCGGCATCGGCCGCCGCGGCCGCCGTCGGCGCGACGGCGACGGTCTCGACGGTCTCGACGGCCGGGATGGCATGGGCGCGCAGCAGCTGCTTGGCCTCGAACTCGCCGAGTAGCGTGCGCCCCTCGCGCAACGTCGACAGCATCGCGAACGCGCGGACGGCCTCTTCCGGCGTCTCGAAGTCGGCGACGCCCGCAGCTTCGAAGATCTGCCGCGCCGTGCTGACCGAGGGGTCGCCGAGCCAGCACGAGAGCACCCGATCGTGCCCCTGCCGAGCGATCGGCACGCAGGCGCGCGCGATGTCCTCGCTGTGCACGATCGCCGTGGGCGCGTGGAGGAACAGGATCGCACCAGCCGAGCGATCGTCGAGCAGCGCCTTCAGCGTCGCGGTGTATCGCTCGACCGGAGCGTCGCCGATGATGTCGATCGGATTGCCGCGCGACCACGTCGGCGGCAGCACGGCGGCGAGCGCGGCGCGCAAGGCCGCCGAGGGCTCGGGCAGCGCGACGCCGGCGAACGCGGCGGCGTCGGCGGATCACGCCGGCGCCGCCGCCGTTGGTCATGATCGTGAGCGCGTGGTCTTGGTTCGCGCCGAAGCGCGCCAATGTCTCGGCGGCGAGAAGCAAGTCCTGCAAGGTCTCGACGCGGAGCATGCCGGCGCGCCGGAACGCGGCGTCAAAGACGAGATCCGACGCCGCCAGCGCACCGGTGTGCGACGCCGCTGCGCGCACGCCGTTTCCGGCGCGGCCGGCCTTGACCACGATCACGGGCTTGGCGCGCGCCGCGGCGCGCGCCACCGACATGAACTTGCGCGGCGCCTGGATCGATTCGATGTAGAGCAGGATCGAGCGCGTGTTCGGATCGCTCGCCAAGTGATCGAGCAAGTCGCCGAAATCGACGTCGAGGCTCTCACCGACCGAGATCATGTGCGAAAAACCGATCCGGCGCGACTTGGCCCAAACGAGCACGGCGGTCACCAAGGCCCCCGATTGCGAGACGAAAGCGACGTCGCCTGCAAGCGCGTCGGTGTGCGCGAAGGTGGCGTTGAGGCCGAGGCGCGGCGTCGTCAAGCCGATGCAGTTCGGCCCAAGCAGACGCAGCAGGTGCGGCTGCGCGGCGCGCAGAGGCGCAGTCTTTTCGTCGGCGCCGAGACCAGCAGTCAGGATGATCGCTGCACGTGCGCCGCGCCGGCCGATCTGCTCGACGATCGCGGCGACGCTCGCCGGCGGCGTGCAGACGACGGCCAGGTCAGGCGCCTCGGGCAGGTCGGCGGCGCTGGCGAAGACCGGCTCGCCATCGAGCGTGGCGTGCTTTGGATTGACCGCGCGCAGCGGCCCGCCGAAACCCGCACTGCGCAGGTTGCGCCATACGGTGGCACCAACGCTGCCGCTGCGATCGCTCGCACCGAAGACGGCGACCGACTTCGGATTGAGCAGCGCGCCCAGGTTTCGCGAGGTCATCCGCGGTCGGCCGCCGCCGTCGAGGGTCTGCCGAGAGTCGCCGATCCGACGAAGCTCAGTGCATTTTCGCCGATACCCACAAGGTCTCTCGGTGGTAGGCCGTGTTGGGATCGAACCAACGACCAAAGGATTATGAGTCCTCTGCTCTAACCAACTGAGCTAACGGCCCGCGCCGGAATCTTCGCACGCGCCGTCGGCGCGGTGCTCGCCGGCTATTTCGTGCTGAGCGCGTTGCTGACCAGGCGCGACGTGATGTCGACGATCTGGATCATCCGGTTGTAGGCCATCCGCGTCGGCCCGATGACGCCGAGCGTGCCGACGACCTGGCCATCGACCTCGTACGGCGCCGAGACGACCGAGAGCTCCTCGTACGGCACGACCAGGCTCTC
>DASXIP010000404.1:0-3843 GCA_036497875.1 Caldimonas sp. | reverse complement strand
GCCCGACGTCGCCTCGGCCGAGCGCGCGATGGCGGCGGCGAACGCGCAGATCGGCGTCGCCAAGGCCGCCTACTACCCGAGCATCGTGCTCGCGCCGAGCATCGGCTTCGAAAGCCGACAGCTCTCGACGCTGATCGAGGCGCAGAGCCTCGTCTGGTCGCTCGGCGCTGCGGCCGTGCAGCCGCTCTTCAGCGGCGGCCGCCTCGGCGCCAACGTCGACTTCGCGCAGGCCGGCTACAACGCCGCTGTCGGCAATTACCGCAGCGTCGTTCTCGGCGCGATGCAGGAAGTCGAGGACGGCATCACCAGCCTGGCCGACCTCGAGCGTGCCAACGCGAGCGCCCGCACCGCCGTCGCGACGGCGCGGCGCGTTCTCGACCTCGCCAACGCGCGCTACGAGGGCGGCGCGACCACCTACCTCGACGTCATCGCAGGGCAGCAGGCGCTGCTCAACGCCGAGCGGTTGTCGGCGCAGCTGGCCGGCGAGCGCCTGCTCACGGCGGTCTTTCTGATCAAGGCCCTCGGCGGCGACTGGCAGGGGCCGGCAGCGCTCGCGGCGCGCTGACGACGTCCCGCGCGACGTCAGGCGACCGCGCGCGCCCCCTGCGCGGCACGCGCCGGCGCCGCGACGGCAGCGCCGGTCTGCTCGGCGGCGATCGCCTCGGCGACGAGCTTGCGAAAGCGGACGACGGCGGCGTCCATCGCGAGCAGCATCATCGGCGCGTCGGGGTCGGCGGCGATCGACCGGCTCTGCGCCGTGATCATGGCGCGGTCTTCCTCGAAGGCGACAAGAAGCGCGCTGTGGAGCGCCTCCGCGATGGCGTGATCACCGTCCTCGACCCGGCGCGCCTGCTGAAAGAAGTAGTGCGAGGTCGTCTCGGTTTCCGGCGTCACCGTCTGGCAACTGTGCAGACGCATGGCGCGGCTCATGTCGTCTTCGCCGTCGCCGCTCGGCCGGCCGCCTGAGTGCATGAGCAAGGTGCCCGGCAGCACGAAGTCGTAGATGAACCAGCGGTCGAGATGGCCGCTGAATTCGCGCATGGCGCGGTAGTAGGGCGGCGGCGGCACGTCGCGAATCTTGCGTGTGACGCGGATGCCGCGCGGCACCGCCTCGATCGTTGCGCGCGCCCGGGCGATCGCCGTCGAGCCGCCGAGCGTCTTCTCGTGCACGTAGCTGAGGTGCGAGAAGTCGAGCAGGTTGTCGCAGATGAGCTGCTGGGGCGTCGCGTAGTGCAGGTAGCCCGGGACGTAGTCCCAGCCGGGGTCGTCGCACGAGAAGTTGTCGGGCAGCAGCGCCGGATCGGCCGCGGCGGGATCGCCCATCCAGACGAACACCCATTTGTTCTTCACCGCCAGCGGATAGCGCTGCACGCGGGCGCTCGCCGGCACCGTTTCGGCGCCCGGGATCTCGATGCAGCGGCCGGTCGCGTCGAACAACAGCCCGTGGTAGCCGCAACGCACGCAGTCGCCTTCCTTGCGTCCTTTCGAGAGCGGCGCGAGGCGGTGACAACAACGGTCGCGCAGGGCAACAATGGCGCCGTCGTCGGTGCGATAGAGGAGGATCGCGTCGCCGAGGACGGTACGCGAGAAGAGTGCGTCGCGTGGCACCTCGTGGTCCCAGGCGATGACGTACCAGCAATTGCGAACGAACATCATGGCGGCTCCACAGATCGTCTCCCAGCATAGACGGTGGCGCCGGCGGCGAGGGTGCCCGCGGGCCGGATGGCATCGCAGGGGCGGCGCGGCGCCTCGATCAAGCTCGACCATGCCTTGACGCTCGAGAGCGCCGCGGCTCTGGAGGTGGCGCGGGCAGTGGTCGCTGATGGGCGAGCGCCTCGGTCTACCCGGCACGGCACTCGCCGGGCACATTTGCGCCATGCGCTTCGCTGTCGACGCCGGCCGTGCCGACGACGCGGCACTGGACGCGCGCGCTGGTGCCGCCATCGGCTACGACGTCATGCCTGGCGACCTCTATCCCGCCGATGGCTGTACGCCTGGCGAGCTTGGCGCCTGGCGGCCGATGAGGCGCAGGCGCGAGCGGCCCTCTCGCGCGGCGCGGAGTGGCTGCGCCGGACCCTCGAGAGCAGGTGCCGGAGTCGTTTCGCGCCGGCTTCGAGCGCGCCAACCCGGTCAACGAGCAGCTGCGGCGCGCTGCGGAGGGCGGGCTTCGTTCGTGAGCGCGGTTGCCGCGGTCGGCAGCGTCACGACGCGGCGCGTCAGCGCCGCGGCGACGTCGGCCAGTCGGTGGCGCCGGTCGCCGGGTCGACGCGCGACCGACGCATGCGCCAGGCGGCGCAGCGAAAGCGCCCGCCGCTGAAGAAGGTCGCGAGGAACGAACCGTCGCCGCGGACGATCGTGCCGCCGGAGCACACCATGTCGCCCGGCTCCTGCAGCGCGGCCGCGAGCTCGGAGGGAATGCGGCCCTCGTCGCTAATCTGGATCGCCCCCCAGAGCGTGGCCCAGAGGAGCCCGATCACCAGCGCACCCACGAGGGCGATGCGCCAGGGACTGCTTTCCTTGCGCCTGGCGGCCGTTCGGGGAGAGCTCATGGGTTCTTCGGCTGGCAGCGTGGATGGCTCGCAATGCTAGGTGCCGGACGCAGCGATCGGACGCGCAGCGCAGAGCGGCGAACGAACCGGTGTGAGCAAATGCGCATCCTCTACACGATCCGGCACGGGACCGGCGCGTCTTCGTCGCAGCCGTACACCGCGCACAGCCTGTGATAGCCGTCGGCGATCACGACCTTTGCGTTGGCCTCGTCGCGCACCAGAAGGATCGGAGAGAGCGCGACCCCTTGCCGGATCTTCAGTCGCTCCTTCTCGACCTGATGGTCGCTGATCCCGAGCAAGGACAGGCCTGAAGCACGGAAGATGTCCTTCGCCTTGAATCGCGATGGCTTGGCCTCCCTCAGCGCGACGACGAGCTTTCTGACCTTCTTCGGTGGCCAGATCAGACCGAGGTAGGACTCGGCGGCGGGAAAGTTCTGCTCCTCGACGTTCTCGAGCCAGCGCGGGGAATCGTACGGCTTGCGGGCCATGTCGAGCTCCAGTCTCGCTTGCGCTGCGCAAGGTCGACGATTGTCCGCCGACGCGGGCGAGGCGGCCGTTGCGACGGAAGGCTAGGCCTCGGTGGAACCGTGGTCGGACATGCCCGGTCAGTTGAGGAAGACGACGTCGTCCTTCGGCTGCGGCGGAATCTTGATCGCGATGGCCTTGACCGGACCCCTCGTCACGAGGGTCCCACCATGCGCCGTGCCCTTCGGGATGATGATCAACGTTCCCGGCTTGAAGTCCTTCGGTTCGCCGCCGAGCCACATCGCGCCGCTGCCTTCGATGATGTACTTGATCTCGTCGGTCTTCGGATGCATGTGCTTGGCCACGTTGCCCGACTGGATGCCGATCGTCGCGTTGTCGGTGGTGACGAGACCGCGTGCGTTCATCTCGGGATTGGGAGTCGTCGGCAGATCGCCGTGCTTGAGCGCCATGAGGTCGATCATCGCCGGGGCCAGCGGCGCGGCTTCGGCGCGGGCATCGGAAAGGGCGTGCTGTGCGAACGGCGAGGCGATGAGCCCGGCCACGAAGGCGAGTGCGAGGGCAGCGGTGGTGTTCAGGCGCATGTTCTCTCCGGTCTTGGGACGGCGGGATCCGCGACGGCAGTATGCCTACGGACGCGAGTTGTCGGAGGCTCCGGTCTCGAGGTCATGGCGCTAGAGTGCAAGGCGTGTGCCGAGCAGTACCGAGCCGATGGTGAGAAATGCGAGGAGCGCGTTCTCCGCCCATGGAACGCTGAGCGCACCCATCGTTAGGCCGAGCACGACGCTGACGACGCCGAGGACCGCGCCCG
>DASXIP010000403.1:0-2905 GCA_036497875.1 Caldimonas sp. | reverse complement strand
CTGCCCGTCGTTCTCGACGCGCTCGGCACGGTGACGCCCGCCGTCACGGTGACGGTGCGGCCGCAGGTCTCCGGCCAGATCGCGCTGGTGCTCTACATCGAAGGGCAGATCGTCAAGAAAGGGCAGCTGCTGGTGACGATCGACCCGCGGTCGTTCGAGATCGCGCTGCAGCAGGCGATCGGCGCCCGCATGCGCGACGAGGCGCAGCTCGAGAACGCCAAGGTGCAGTTGCAGCGCTACCAGACCCTGCTCACCCAGGACTCGATCGCACGCCAGGACGTCGATACCCAGGCCGCCCTCGCCAAGCAGCTCGAGGCGACGATCGTCATGGACCGCGCGAACGAGAACACCGCGCGCCTCAATCTCGCCTACAGCAGGATCGTCGCTCCGGTCACCGGCCGCGTCGGCCTGCGTCCGATCGACGTCGGCAACTACATCAGCGCCGGCGATGCGAACGGCGTCGCCGTGATCACGCAGCTGGCGCCGATCGACGTCCTCTTCTCGGTGCCGCAGGACCGCGTCCCCGAGGTGCAGGCCAGCGTTGCCGCGGGCACCGCGCTCGCCGTCGCGGCGTTCGACCGGACGCGGACGAGAAAGCTCGGCGATGGTGTCTTTGCGACGCTCGACAACCTGGTCGACGTCCAGACGGGCACGGTGAAGGCGAAGGCGCGCTTTCCCAACGCCGACAACGCCCTGTTCCCGAACCAATTCGTCAACGTGCGGCTGCTGCTGCGCTCGATCGACGGCGCGGTCGTCGTCCCGGTGACAGCGATGCGCAACGGCCCGAACGGCGACTTCGTCTATGTCGTCGGCGCCGACCGGACGGTCTCGGTTCGCGCCGTCACGCGCGGCATCGCGACCAACGACGTCATCGCGGTGACGAAGGGGTTGGCAGTCGGCGAGCGCGTCGTTACCGAGGGCGGCGACCGTCTGCGCGAAGGCGCGCGCGTCCAGCTCGCGAGCGACCGCCCCGCATCGGGCGCCTCCGGCGGCGGCCGCCGCAGCGCGTCGGGCGCGGCGGCCGCGAGCGGCGCCGACGGCGCGCAGCCGCAGCGGCGCCGCCAGCGCTCCGGCGACGGCGGTTGAAGGAGGGCGACCCGCGATGAGCCCGTCGCGTCCGTTCATCCTGCGGCCGGTGGCGACTTCGCTGCTGATGCTGGCGATCGTCCTCGCCGGCCTCGTCGGCTTCAAGTTCCTGCCGCTCTCGGCGCTGCCCCAGGTCGACTACCCGACGATCCAGGTGCAGACGCTCTACCCGGGGGGAAGCCCCGAGGTGATGGCCAACACCGTGACGGCGCCGCTCGAGCGCCAGTTCGGCCAGATGGCGGGCCTCGAACGGATGAGCTCGACGAGCGCCGCCGGCGCCTCGGTCATCACGCTGCAGTTCTCGCTCGGCCTGACACTCGACGTCGCCGAGCAGGAAGTGCAGGCGGCGATCAACGCCGGCAGCTCGCTGCTGCCGGCCGACCTGCCGGCGCCGCCGGTCTATGCCAAGGTCAATCCGGCCGACGCGCCGGTGCTGACGCTGGCGATCAGCTCCGAGACGATGCCACTCACCGAGGTCCAGAACCTCGTCAACACCCGCCTCGCGCAGAAGATCAGCCAGGTCAGCGGCGTCGGCCTCGTCACGCTCGCCGGTGGCCAGCGTCCCGCGGTGCGGATCCAGGTCAACACGCAGGCGGTGGCGTCGTACGGGATCGGCATCGACACGCTGCGGACCGCGATCGCGGCCGCCAACGCGAACAGCGCCAAGGGCAGCTTCGACGGCGCGAAGCGTTCGTACTCGATCAACGCCAACGACCAGCTGCTCACCGCCGACGACTACAAGAACCTCGTCGTCAGCTACAAGAACGGCGCGCCGGTGCGGCTGATCGACGTCGCCCGTGTCATCGACAGCGCCGAGAACACGCGCCTCGGCGCCTGGGCCGGCAAGAGCGGCGAACTGCGCCCGGCGATCATTCTCAACGTGCAGCGCCAGCCGGGCGCCAACGTGATTGCGACCGTCGATGCGATCAAGCGGCAGCTGCCCGATCTGCAGGCGTCGCTGCCGGCCAACCTGCGCGTCGAGGTGCTCTCCGACCGGACGACGAGCATCCGCGCGTCGGTGTTCCACGTCGAGATCGAGCTCGTCCTCGCGGTGGTGATGGTCGTGCTCGTCATCTTCGCCTTCCTCGGCAGCCTGCATGCGACGGTGATCGCGAGCCTCGCGGTACCGATCTCGCTCGTCGGCACGTTCGGCGCGATGTACCTGCTCGGCTACAGCCTCAACAACCTGAGCCTGATGGCACTGACGATCGCGACCGGCTTCGTCGTCGACGATGCGATCGTCATGATCGAGAACATCTCGCGCCACCTCGAGCTGGCGCGCGGCCGGCAGGGCGACGCGGCCGGCGCCGAAGCGTTGAACGCCGAGGCACTGACCGGCGCCGAAGCCGAGTCGCTGCCCAAGGGCAGGCAGCGCATCGTCTTCGAGGCGGCACTCGCCGGCGCATCGGAGATCGGCTTCACGATCATCTCGCTGACCGTCTCGCTGATCGCGGTGCTGATCCCGCTCCTCTTCATGGGTGACGTCGTCGGCCGGCTGTTCCGCGAGTTCGCGGTGACGCTCGCGATCACGATCCTGATCTCGGCAGTCGTCTCGCTGACGCTGGTGCCGATGATGTCGGCGCGCTGGATGCGCCCGGGCGACGAACACGAGGGCGAGCACGAAGGCGGCCACGGAGGGCACGGCCTCGGCACGCGGCTGCGCGCGAAGTTCAAGGGCGTCGTCGACCGCTACGACCACGCGCTGACGTGGGTGATCGACCACGAGGCGCTGACGCTCATGGTCGCGCTCGCGACGCTCGTCCTGACCGTGCTGCTCTACGTGTTCATTCCGAAGGGCCTATTCCCGACCCAGGACACC
>DASXIP010000402.1:0-6516 GCA_036497875.1 Caldimonas sp. | reverse complement strand
CTGGTACATCGGCGGCGGCTCGGTCTTCTGCGCCTTGCGCTCGGCAACAACCGCCCCCTGGCCGTCGTCGGTACGCGGCCGGACGACAGGAACCGGAGGTTTGTCGGCGGGCATGATTTCATTCTATCGAGTTGGCGCTCTTGCGCTTCACTCGAATGCATGTGCCACGCGGGGACTTTTTCACAAGGGGAGGTCCGCCTCCCTGCCCTGCCCGTTCGGCGGAGGGCGTGCGTGTGGAAAGCCCGGAAACGGCGCCGCCGAACGCGCGCCGAGCGCGCGCTTGGGGGCCAAAGCGACTACATGTTGTCGATCATCACCTGGCCGAAGCCGGAGCATGAGACCTGCGTCGCGCCTTCGAGCAGGCGCGCGAAGTCGTAGGTGACCTTCTTCGACAGGATCGACTTCTCCATCGACTTGACGATCAGGTCGGCCGCCGGATGCCAGCCGAGATGGCGCAGCATCATCTCGGCCGAGAGGATCTCGGAGCCCGGGTTGACGTAGTCCTTGCCGGCGTACTTGGGCGCCGTGCCGTGGGTCGCCTCGAACATCGCGACCGAGTCGCTCATGTTCGCGCCCGGGGCGATGCCGATGCCGCCGACCTGCGCCGCGAGCGCGTCGGAGACGTAGTCGCCGTTCAGGTTCAGCGTCGCGATGACCGAATACTCGGCCGGGCGGAGCAGGATCTGCTGCAGGAAGGCATCGGCGATGACGTCCTTGACGACGATCTCCTTGCCGCTCTTCGGGTTCTTGAACTTGCACCACGGGCCGCCGTCGACTTCGACCGCGCCGAACTCGCGCTGGGCGAGCGCGTAGCCCCAATCGCGAAACGCGCCTTCGGTGAACTTCATGATGTTGCCCTTGTGGACGAGCGTCACGGAGGGCTTGTCGTGGTCGATGGCGTACTGGATCGCCTTGCGGACCAGCCGCTCGGTGCCTTCCCGAGAGACCGGCTTGATGCCGATCCCGGAGGTCGCCGGGAAGCGGATCTTCCTGACGCCGAAGTCCTCCTGCAGGACCTTGATCAGGCGCTTGGCCTTCTCGCTCTCGGCCTCGAACTCGATTCCGGCATAGATGTCCTCCGAGTTCTCGCGGAAGATGACCATGTTGGTCTTCTCGGGCTCGCGGACGGGTGACGGCACCCCCTTGAAGTACTGGATCGGCCGCAGGCACACGTAGAGGTCGAGCTCCTGGCGCAGCGCGACGTTGAGCGAGCGGATGCCGCCGCCGACCGGCGTCGTCAGGGGCCCCTTGATCGAGACGACATAGTCGCGCAGCACGTCGAGCGTCTCGGCCGGCAGCCAGACGTCGGGCCCGTAGACGCGGGTCGACTTCTCGCCCGCGTAGATCTCCATCCAGCGGATCTTCTTCTTGCCGCCGTAGGCCTTGGCCACCGCGGCATCGACCACCTTGATCATCACCGGCGTGATGTCAACGCCGGTGCCGTCGCCTTCGATATAGGGAATGATCGGCTCGTCGGGGACCTGCAGGGAGAAGTCCGGGTTGACCTTGATCTTCTGCCCGGCGGTGGGCACCTGGATGTGCTGATACATGAAAATGAGGCTCCGCAAGGCGCTGCCGTGGTGGCCGCGCAACCGGAAATTCTAGATCGGATGCAGCAGCATGAATGACGGATGGGCGCGTCGCGTCGTGGCGACCGCGATGTTCTGCGCCACGGCACTGGCCGGCGCGCAGGACGGGCCGCAAAGGCTCGAACAGATCCGGCTCACCGCCGGCATCCACCTCATCCGGGCCGAGCTCGCGACGACGCCCGAGCAGCGCGAGATCGGCCTGATGCATCGCCCGTCGATGGAGACCAACGACGGCATGCTGTTCATCTTCGAGCGCCCGGGCCAGCAGTGCTTCTGGATGAAGAACACGCTGATCCCGCTTTCGGTCGCGTTCCTCGCCGACGACGGCAGCGTCGTCAACGTCGACGAAATGGCGCCGCAGACGCTCGACGGCCACTGCTCGGCATCACCGGTGCGCTTCGTCCTCGAGATGAACCAGGGCTGGTTCGCCAAGCGCGGCGTCAAGCCCGGCTTCAAGCTGCACGGCGCCCCGTTCGCGCACTGATCCCGGACTGCCCGATCGGCAAGCCCCGGCCGTTCGGTCAGGACCCGAAGTTCTTGGCGGCGAAGTCCCAGTTGGCGAGCGAGTTGACGAAGGTCTCGGCCCACTTCGGCCGCTGGTTGCGGTAATCGATGTAGTAGGCGTGCTCCCAGACATCGATCGTCAGCAGCGCCGTGTCGCCGGTCGTCAGCGGCGTTCCCGCGGCGCCCATGTTGACGATGTCGACGCTGCCGTCGGCCTTCTTCACCAGCCAGGTCCAGCCAGAGCCGAAGTTGCCGACCGCGCTCTTCACGAACGCGTCCTTGAATGCCTGGGTAGCGCCCCATTTGGCCTTGATCTTCTCGCCGAGCGCGCCCTTCGGTTCACCGCCGCCGCCCGGCTTCATGCAGCTCCAGAAGAAGGTGTGATTCCAGATCTGCGCCGCGTTGTTGTAGACGCCACCGGTGGCCTTCTTGACGATGTCCTCGAGCGCCATCGACTCGAACTCGGTGCCCTTCTGCAGGTTGTTGAGATTGTCGACGTACGCCTTGTGGTGCTTGCCGTGGTGGTACTCCAGGGTCTCCTTGCTGAGGTGCGGCGCGAGCGCGTCGATCGGATATGGCAGCGGGGGAAGCGTGTGTTCCATCGAGGTCCTCTTCGCGGGCTGTGGATCGTTGGACGATTGTAGGCAGCTCCTTGTTCGACGTGGCGAGCAGGGTCAGCGTGACGCGGGTGCGGTCGACGATACGATCAGCTCCGCGGTGCCGTCGGCGAGGCGGGCTGAGACGATGACGCCAGGCACGAGGCCTGCCACGCTCGTGACCGGTCGGCCGTCGCGCTCGGCGAGAAGCGCATAGCCACGCGCCAGCACTTGCTGGGGGTCGAGCACCTGCAGCCGGACCGCCGCGGACTCGATCCGCGACGCGACGCGCGCGCGCGCAATGTCGATCGCGTGGCGCAGGCGTCCTGCGAGCGCCTCTGCACGCGCGCGTCCGCCGGCGAGGGTGCGCAGCGGTGCGGCCGCGAGCCGCTGCTCGAGCAGGTCGAGGACGTGGGCGCGGCGCGCGATCGCCTCCGCCGGGCGCGCGAGGCGCAGCGCCAGGTGGTCGACCCGCTGCGCCTCGGTCTCGAGCGCGGCCCTGGTTCGACGAACGATCGCGAGCTCGAGATCGCGCAGCGACTGCAGTTGTCCTGCGCTCGCCGGAGCGACGAGCTCGGCCGCCGCGGTGGGTGTCGGCGCGCGAAGGTCGGCGGCAAGGTCGACGAGCGTCACGTCGGTCTCGTGCCCGACGCCGCTGACGACGGGCAGCGGCGCTGCGTGGACCGCGCGGACGACGCGCTCGTCGTTGAATGCCCACAAGTCCTCGAGCGAACCGCCGCCGCGGCAGACGACGAGCACGTCGACCTCGCGGCGTTCGCCGGCGATGCGAATCGCCGTGCAGAGCGCCGCCGGCGCGTCGCTGCCCTGGACGGCGCTCGGATAGACCACGACTCCCACATGCGGCGAGCGGCGCGCGAGTGTCGTCGCGACGTCGTGGAGCGCGGCGCCGGAGAGCGACGTCACGATGCCGATCGCGCCGGGGTACGGCGGCAGCTGCCGCTTCGTCGCGGCGTCGAACAGGCCTTCCGACTCGAGGCGTGCGCGCAGCCGCAAGAACCGCTCGTACAGAGCCCCGGCGCCGGCGACGCGCATCGCCTCGGCGACGAACTGCAGCTCGCCGCGCGGTCCGTAGACGCCGAGCCGGCCGCGCAGCTCGACGCGCTGGCCGTCGCCGGGAGCGAAGTCGAGCAGCGACGCAGCGCGGCGAAACATCGCGCAGCGCAACGACGCCGAGCCGCTCGCATCCTTCAGCGTGAAGTAGCAATGGCCGCTCGCCGCCTGCGTGAAGCCGGCGATCTCGCCGCTCACGGTGCACGCCGGAAAGCCCTCTTCGAGCAACGCAGCGACGGCGTCGACCAGCGCGCCCACGGTCCAGACGCGCGCCCATGGACGGCCGCCCGACACCTCACCCATCGCTCGAGCGGCCAACGGTGCGGGCCGACAACTCCACAGCCGCCCCGGCATTGGCGTTGCAGACCACTCCCCGCGGTTTTGCCGCAAGAGCACTAGACAAGCTGTTGATATTGAAGGCTTTTTTCATGCCTGTTTTTTGGGCAGCAGAGGCCGGCCGGACCCCCGGACTGGCACGGGACGGCTGGCGCGGTCGGTTGTCCACAAAGTTTTCCACCTGTTGGGACCCGGCGTTCCAGCAATGCGGAAACGGCGGCGGCGTCCGGTATGTCACGCCCCCGGCGGGCGCAATTCGAAGCCGGTCGAGCGCACGCCATAATCCGCGCGATCCCTGCGGCATGGCCGCCTTCGCTCGACGGAAAGGGCCATATTGCTTTCGATCATACAAGCCGCTGGTTGGCCAATCTGGCCGCTGCTCATCTGCTCGATCGCTGCCCTGGCACTGGTCATCGAACGCTTCTCGACGCTGCGGATCGCGCGGGTGGCGCCGACACGGCTCCTCGACGAGGTGATCTCGGTGACTCGCGCGCACCTCCCGTCGCCCGACGTCGTCAACAAGCTGCACGAGAACTCGGTGCTCGGTACCGTCCTCGCGGCGGGCCTGCGCTCCGTGATCGCCGAGCCGCGCATCACCGAGGCGGGTCTGCGCGCGGCATTCGAGTCGGCCGGCCGCGCCGCAGTCCATCGCATGGAGCGCTACCTGAACACGCTCGGCACGATCGCTTCGGCAGCGCCTCTGCTCGGCCTGATGGGCACCGTGATCGGCATGATCGAGATCTTCGGCTCGCAGGCGCCGTCGGGCGGCAACAACCCGGCGCTGCTCGCCCACGGCATCTCGGTTGCGCTCTACAACACGGCGTTCGGTCTCATGATCGCGATCCCGACGTTGATGTTCTATCGCTACTTCCGCGGCCTGGTCGATGCCTACACGCTCGAGATGGAGCAGGCCTCCGACCGGTTGGTGCCGCACCTGCTGCGCTTCGCGGTGCCTCGCGGCAGCTGATCGCCATGGGCATCAACTTCCGCGGCCAGCGACCCGAGGAACCCGAGATCAACCTGATCCCGTTCATCGACGTCCTGCTCGTCATCCTCATCTTCCTGATGCTGTCGACGACGTACTCGAAGTTCACCGAGCTGCAAATCACCCTGCCCGTGGCCGACGCCGACCAGGCGCGCGACCGGCCCAAGGAAATCATCGTCGCGGTCGCGGCCGACGGCCGCTACGCCGTCAACAAGAAGCCGGTCGACGGCCGCAGCGTCGAGATCCTCACTGCCGAGCTCAGCGCCGCCGCCGCCGGCAACCCCGACATGGTGCTGATCGTCTCCGCCGACGCCACCGTCGCCCACCAGAGCGTCATCAACGTCATGGATGCGGCGCGGCGCGCCGGCATCGCCAAGCTCACCTTCGCGACGCAGTCGTCGGCCGGCGCCGCGCGCTGACCCGGCCATGCCCTCGCCGGCCCGGGCGACCCTGCGCGAGCGCTTCGCGACGGCGCTGCAGCGAAGCTGGCAGGAAGACGGCGCAGCCAGCACGTTGCTCCTCCCCGCCGCATGGGGCTTCGAGGCAGCGGCGAGCGTTCGCCGCAAGCTCTTCGAGCGCGGAATCCGCGCCAGTTCGAAGCTGCCGGTGCCGGTCGTCGTCGTCGGCAACGTCCTCGTCGGCGGTGCCGGCAAGACGCCGACCGTGCTCGCGATCGTCGCGCTGCTCGCGCGACACGGCTTTACACCTGGCATCGTCTCGCGCGGCTATGGACGGATCGCCGACGATGTCGTGCTGGTCGACGCCGACCCGAGCGCCGATCGCGTCGGCGACGAGCCGCTGCTGTTGCGGCGGCGCGCCGGCGTTCCGGTCGCGGTCGGCGCCGATCGCGTCGGCGCCGGCCATGCGTTGCTGCGCGCACATCCGCAGGTCGACGTCGTCGTCACCGACGATGGCCTGCAGCATCTCGCCCTCGAGCGCGACGTCGAGATCCTCGTCTTCGATGAGCGCGGCGCCGGCAACGGCCGCCTCCTTCCAGCCGGCCCGCTGCGTGAACGGCTGCCGCGCGCCCTGGCAGCGCGACAGCTCGTCGTCTACAACGCCGACGCGCCGACGACAGCCTTGCCCGGCCACCTCGCGCGCCGCGACCTCGCCGGCGTCGTGCCGCTCGCCGACTGGTGGACTGGCGGTCTGCCGAGCCTCGCCGCCCTCGCGGCACTGCGCGGCCGCGCGCTCGTCGCCGTCGCCGGCATCGCGCGGCCGGATCGGTTTTTCACGATGTTGCGGGCGCACGGCCTCGAGATCGT
The DNA here is from genome assembly GCA_036497875.1 of Caldimonas sp. Lineage (GTDB taxonomy): Bacteria > Pseudomonadota > Gammaproteobacteria > Burkholderiales > Burkholderiaceae_C > Schlegelella_A. The sequence continues at coordinate 170 of DASXIP010000402.1, read as the reverse complement.
CGAGCTGCCGCTCGGCGACCACGCCGACTTCAAGGCGCTGCCGTGGCCGATCGGCACGACCGAAGTGGTCATTACCGAGAAGGACGCCGTCAAGCTGGCGCCGACGCGCCCGCTCGGCGCCCTCATCTGGGTTGCGCCCTTAGACTTCGCTCTCGACGCGGCGTTCGACG
>DASXIP010000401.1:0-3282 GCA_036497875.1 Caldimonas sp. | reverse complement strand
ACCGCGGGATCGGCGAGGATCTCGTTCGAGACTGCGTTCATGCGCGCGATGATCGCGGCTGGCGTCCCCTTGGGCGCGAGCAGCGCGAACCAGGTCGACGAGAGCAGGCGCGGCTGGCCGAGCTCGGCTGTCGTCGGCACGTCGGGCAGCGCGGCCGAGCGCTGCGGCGCCATCACCGCGATCGCGCGCACCTTGCCGCTCCTCACCTGCGCGGCGATGCCGGGGATGAGCTGGAACATCAGCTGGATGTCGCCGGCGATGAGGTTGGTGGTCGCTGTGCCCGGCGCGTTGTACGGCACGTGGAGCATCTGCGCGCCGGTCTCGCGCATGAAGAGCTCGCCCGCGAGGTGCATCGAGCTGCCGATGCCGGTCGAGCCGAAGTTGAGCTTGCCGGGATTGGCCTTGGCGTAACGCTCGAACTCGGCCAGGTCCTTCGCCGGGATGTCGTTGTTGACGACGAGGATGTTGGGAACGTCGGCGACGAGCAGGATCGGCACGAAGTCCTTCTGCGCGTCGAAGGCGAGGTTCTTGTAGAGCGCCTTGTTCACCGCCAGCGTGCCGGCCCAGCTGAACAGGAAGTGATAGCCGTCGCCCGGCGTCGCCGCCGCTGCGGTGGCGCCGATGTTGCCGTTGGCGCCGGCCTTGTTGTCGACGACGAAGGTCGTCTTCAGGCGCGACTGCAGCTCCTCGGCAAGGACGCGCGCGATCGTGTCGCCCGTGCCGCTGCCGCCCGGCGCGGGAACGATGAGCTGGATCGTTTTGCCCGGCTGCGGCCAGTCCTGGGCGAAGGCCGGACCGGCGACGAGGCCCGTCAGCAGGGCGAGCGTTGCCGCGAAGAGAGGACGAGGGGACATCGGATGAGCCTGGAGGTGATTGCGTCGGACGCGATCTTGGCGAATGACGCGTGCATGGTGCCACAGCGATGCGTTGTCCCGGAGAATGATCGCCATGCAGTACACCAAGCTAGGCCGCACCGGCATCGACGTCTCGCGGATCTGCCTCGGCTGCATGAGCTACGGCGAGCCGGACCGCGGCGCGCACCCCTGGACCCTCGGCGAGGCGGCGAGCCGGCCGTTCCTGAAGAAGGCGCTCGACCTCGGCATCAACTTCTTCGACACCGCCAACGTCTACTCCGCCGGATCGAGCGAGGAGATCGTCGGTCGCGCGCTGCTCGAGTACGCGCGGCGCGGCGAGGTCGTGATCGCGACCAAGGTCAATCAGCGAATGCGCAAGGGGCCGAACGGCATGGGCCTGTCGCGAAAGGCCATCTTCGCCGAGATCGACGCCAGCCTGAAGCGCCTCGGCGCCGACTTCGTCGACCTCTACCAGATCCACCGCTGGGACGCGACGGTGCCGATCGAGGAGACGCTCGAAGCGCTGAACGACGTCGTCCGCGCCGGCAAGGCCTTGCACATCGGCGCCTCGTCGATGTTCGCGTGGCAGTTCGCGACTGCGCTGCATGTTTCTGATCGGCACGGCTGGGCGCGCTTTCAGACGATGCAGAACTACCTCAACCTGCTCTATCGCGAGGAAGAGCGCGAGATGCTGCCGCTCTGCAAGGCGGAGGGCATCGGCGTGATGCCGTGGAGCCCGCTCGCGCGCGGCCGCCTCGCGCGCGAGTGGGACACGGCGAGCGAGCGCTCCGAGAACGACGCCTTCGGCCGCGCGCTCTACGCGAAGACGGCGGACGCCGATCGCAAGGTCGCCGAGGCGCTCGCCGCGGTCGCCGCGCGGCTTGGCCGGCCGCGTGCGCAGGTCGCGCTCGCCTGGGTGCTCGCGAAGAGCGAGGTGACGGCACCGATCGTCGGCGCGACGCGCCTCGAGCAGCTCGATGACGCCGTTGCTGCGCTCACGGTGACGCTCGCGCCGGCAGACATCGCCGAGCTCGAGGCGCCATACGTGCCGCATCCGGTCGTCGGCCACGAGTGAGGGGTCGTCGGCTTGCTGCAGATCGCGAACTGTCGGACGCCGGATCTGCACACGGTGGAAGGTCGGCCCGTGTCCACCTGCTCACCGAGCGTCCGGCGCCGTCATCCTCGCGCCGGCTCGAGCGAGGAGATCATCGGCCGGGCGCTGCTCGTTGAGTCGCGAAGTCGACCGCCGCGAGCGCGTGCAGCGCGGTCGTGTCGAAGAGCGGCACCGCGACGTCGGCCTTCGTCAGCGTGAGCGAGAGCTCGGTGCAACCGAGGACGACGCCTTCGGCACCGCGGTCGACCTGGCGCTCGATGATGCGCACCAGGCGCATGCGCGAGCCGGCGTTGAAGTCGCCCTTGCACAGCTCGTCGAAGATCACGTCGTGGACTTCGGCGCGCCCCGCCTCGTCGGGAACCACGCACTCGATCCCGTGCCGTGCCAGATGCGCGACGTAGAAGGACTGCTCCATCGTGTACCGGGTGCCGAGCAGCGCCACGGTGCGGCAGCCGGCTTCGCGAATGGCGGCGATCGTGGCGTCGGCGATGTGCAGGAGCGGAATCGCGACCGCGGCCTGGACCTCGGCGGCGACGCAATGCATGGTGTTGGTGCCGATCAACAGGCACTCGGCGCCGGCGCGTTCGAGACCCCGTGCCGCGCTTGCCAGCAGCGCGGCGAGCTCGTTCCAGGCTCCCGCTTTCTGGCGCGCGACGACCTCCTCGAAGTCGAGGCTGCTCAAGAGCAACTTGGCCGACCGCAGGCCGCCGAGGCGCTTGCCGATTTCGCGGTTGATGATCTGGTAGTACGAGGTGGTCGATTCCCAGCTCATGCCGCCGATGAGGCCGATCGTCTTCATGCCGCCGTCCTGAACGGCTCGGCGAGGTCGAGGGCGTCGTCGATTGGTGTTCGCACCACCTTGGCCGGAACGCCGGCGACGGTGCAACGCGCGGGCACCGGGCGCAGCACGACGCTGCCGGCGCCGACCTTGCTGCCGCGGCCGACCTCGATGTTGCCGAGCACCTTTGCGCCGGCGCCGAGCAAGGCTCCCTGCCGCACCTTGGGATGGCGGTCGCCGCGTGGCGTGCCGGTGGCACCCAGGGTCACGCCCTGGAAGATCGTCACGCCGTCTTCGACGACGGCGGTTTCGCCGATCACGATTCCCGTCGCGTGATCGAGGATCACGCCCTTGCCGATCGGGACGGCGGGATGTCGACGCCGAGAGCGGTCGAAGCCAGGCTCGACAACCAGAGAGCGATGTCGAACCGTTCGCGCTGCCACAGGCTGTGCGCGATGCGATGCGTCTGCAGTGCGTGCAGGCCCTTGAGAAGGAGCAGCGCATGCAGCGGAGAGCGGCAGGCCGGATCGTGGCTC
>DASXIP010000400.1:0-1806 GCA_036497875.1 Caldimonas sp. | reverse complement strand
GTATCCGGTCGAGCCGACGCGGCTCGACGCATTCGCGGAGGGACTCGACGAGATCCTCGTCGTCGAGGAGAAGGCCGGCCTCGTCGAGCAGCAGCTGCGCGATCTCTTCTACAACCGGGCGGCGCGGCCGACCATCGTCGGTAAGCGCGACGCCGAGGGCCGGCCACTCGTCAGCGAGCTCGGCGAGCTGCGGCCGTCGCGCCTGATCGAGATCGTCGCCGCTTGGCTCGCGCAGCGCTTCGCGAGGCTCGATCGGCGCCATCTCGTGCGCGACTTCACCGTCCCCGAGCTGCTCTCGAACGAGGGCGATGCGGTCAAACGCGTTCCCTACTTCTGCGCCGGCTGCCCGCACAAACGTCGACCAAGGTGCCCGAAGGCTCGCGCGCGCAGGCCGGCATCGGCTGCCACTTCATGGCCTCGTGGATGGACCGCGACACCGAGGGCCTGATCCAGATGGGCGGCGAAGGCGTCGACTGGGTCTCGCACGCGATGTTCACCAAGGTGCCGCACGTCTTCCAGAACCTCGGCGACGGCACCTATTACCACTCGGGCTACCTGGCGATTCGCCAGGCAATCGCCGCCGGGACGAACGTCACCTACAAGATCCTCTTCAACGACGCCGTCGCGATGACCGGCGGCCAGCCGGTCGACGGCACCATCACGGTCGACGCGATCGCGCGCCAGGTCGAGGCTGAGGGCGCGACCAAGGTCGTCGTGCTCTCGGACGACATCGCCAAGTACGACGCGATCCACGCGAAGTTCCCCCCTGGCACCGAGTTCCACGACCGTGCCGAGCTCGACGTCGTGCAGCGCCGCCTGCGCGAGCTGCCGGGCGTGACGATCCTGATCTACGAGCAGACCTGCGCCGCCGAGAAGCGCCGGCGGCGAAAGAAGGGCGAGCTCGTCGACCCGGCGCGGCGCCTCGTCATCAACGACCGCGTCTGCGAAGGCTGCGGCGACTGCTCGGTGCAGTCGAACTGCGTCGCCGTGCTGCCGCTCGAGACCGAGCTCGGCAGGAAGCGGACGATCGACCAGTCGAGCTGCAACAAGGACTACTCGTGCGCGAAGGGTTTTTGCCCGAGTTTCGTCGGCGTCGTCGGCGGCCGATTGAAGAAACGGCCGGGCGCACTCGCCGGTCCTGCGGCCGAGCGATTCACGACGCTGGTGACCGGGCTGCCGCTGCCCGCGCCGCACGTCTGGACCGGTCCCTACGACCTGCTCGTCACCGGCGTCGGTGGCACCGGCGTCGTCACCGTCGGCGCGCTCATCGCGATGGCGGCGCACCTCGAGGCGCACTCGGCGAGCGTGCTCGACTTCATGGGCTTCGCACAGAAGGGCGGCTCGGTGCTCTCGTTCGTCCGCCTCGCCAGCGACAAGGCGGCGCTCAACCAGGTGCGCATCGATGCCCAGCAGGCCGACGCCGTGCTCGCCTGCGACGTCGTCGTCGCCGCCTCGGCCGACGCGCTGCAGACGGTGCGCCGCGGCCGCACGCGCGTGCTCGCGAACCGGCACGAGATCCCGGTCGCGGAGTCGATCTCGAATCCCGATGCCGATCTGCGGGTCGACGCGCTGCTCGACAAGATCGCGTTCGCCGCCGGCGCTGAGCGCGTCGAGACGATGGACGCGCAGCGACTCGCCCAGGACTTCGTCGGCGACACCATCGTCGCCAACATCGTCGCGATGGGGTATGCATGGCAGCGCGGCCTGGTGCCGGTGGGCCTCGCGGCGATGCTGCGCGCGATCGAGCTGAACGGCGTCGCGGTCGACGCCAACAAGGCAGCGTTCTCGCTCGGCCGTCTCGCCGCC
>DASXIP010000399.1:0-1759 GCA_036497875.1 Caldimonas sp. | reverse complement strand
CGGACTCTGCGCTCGGCGCAGCGACGCCATGAGCGCAAGCGACGCAGTATCGACCTGGCGCGCGCTCGTCGACGACGCGAGCGCGCCGTACCGGCGCTCGGGCCGATTCGCATGGCACTTCGCACGCGGCAAGCTGCGCTGGGATCCGGTCTTCCCGCACCTGCTCGCGCGTGGCGTGATCGCGCCGGGAACGCGCGTCCTCGACGTCGGCTGCGGCCAGGGCCTGCTCGCGAGCCTGCTCGCCGCCGCGGCGCACGCATCGCGCCAAGGCCGCTGGCCGAGCGGTTGGGCCGAGCCGCCGGTCGACGTCCGCGTCAGCGGCATCGAGCTGCAGGCGCGCGAGGTCGCGCGGGCGCGCGACGCGCTCGGCAGTGCGACCGACATCGTCTGTGCCGACATGCGCTCGGCGACGTTCGCCGACGTCGACACGATCGTCATGCTCGATGTCCTGCACTACGTCGACGAACCCGAGCAGGACGCCGTGCTCGCGCGCGCGCGCGCCGCGCTGCCGATCGGCGGCAGGCTCGTGCTGCGCGTCGGCGATGCGGCGTCATCGCGCGGCTTCGCCGCGAGCCGCTGGGTCGACCGCGTCGTCGCGTTCGTGCGCGGCCGCGGCTTCACGCCGATCGTCGGCAGGACGCTCGCGGCCTGGCGGGCACGCCTCGAAGCGCTCGGCTTCGCGGTCGCGAGCGAGCCGATGAGCGCCGGGACGCCGTTCGCCAACGTCCTCCTCGTCGCCACCGTCGAGCGGGCGCCGACAGCGCCCGGGTCCGGCACATGACTCCGGCCACCCTCGAGCACGCCGGAATCGCGGCGCTGATTCCGCACCGCGGGCCGATGTGCCTGCTCGAGCGGATGACCCGGTGGAGCGCGGAGGCGATCGAATGCGCGGCCGGCAATCATCGCGACCCGCGCCATCCGCTGCGCAGCGCGAGCGGCCTGCTCGCCAGCGCGACGATCGAATACGCGGCACAGGCGATGGCGCTGCACGGCGCGCTCTGCGCCGGCGCCGAAGGGCGCGCCTCGGGCCCGGGCTTTCTCGCCAGCGCGCGCGACGTTCGCCTCTCGTGCTGGCGGCTCGACGACCTGCCGCCGGCCAACCCCGACGTCCTCGTCGTCAGCGCCGAACGACAGGCGGCCGACGCGGCACGGATCCTCTATGGGTTTCGCGTCCACCACGGCGGACGCGAGCTGGCATCGGGCCGGATCGCAGTCGTCCTCGATACCGCGCCGATAGACCCGACATGAGCAACGCACCCCTGCCCCGGAAGCGCGCGCTCGTGACCGGCGCGAGCGGAGCGATCGGCCAGGCGATCGCCGAGCGGCTCGGCCGCGGCGGCGTCCATGTCGTTGCCCACGCCAATGGCAAGCTCGACGTCGCGAGCGCCGTCGTCGGCCGCATCGTCGCCGCGGGAGGGAGCGGCGAAGCCGTCGCGTTCGACGTCACCGACGGCGCTGCGGCGCGGGCGGCGTGCGAGCGGCTGCTCGAGGGCGGCGCGATCCAGATCGTCGTCAACAACGCCGGCGTCAACGACGACGCGGTGTTCCCCGGCATGCGCGCCGAGCAGTGGCACCGCGTCATCGACGTCTCGCTGAACGGCTTCTTCAACGTCACGCAGCCGCTCGTCATGGCGATGATGCGAACGCGCTGGGGCCGGATCGTCAACGTCTCCTCGGTCGCCGCGCTCACCGGCAACCGCGGCCAGGTGAACTACGCGGCGGCCAAGGGTGCCCTCAACAGCGCGACCAAGGCGCTCGC
>DASXIP010000398.1:0-3476 GCA_036497875.1 Caldimonas sp. | reverse complement strand
GCACTTCGAGGAGCTCGCGATCGGCGACTCGCTCCTCACCCATCGGCGGACCGTGAGCGAGGCCGACATCGTCGCCTTCGGCGGCATCTCGGGCGACTTTTTCTACATGCACTTCGACGAGATCGCGGCCAAGGAGTCGGCCTTCGGCCAGCGCATCGCGCATGGCTACTTCGTGCTGTCGGCGGCGGCGGGCCTCTTCGTCTCGCCGGCGCCGGGGCCGGTGCTCGCCAACTACGGCCTCGACACGCTGCGCTTCGTCAAGCCGGTCGCGATCGGCGACACCATTCGCGCGCGCTTGACGTGCAAGCGCAAGATCGACCGCGACCGCAAGGATGCGCAGGGCCGCGGCCAAGGCGTCGTCGCCTGGGACGTCGAGGTAACGAACCAGAACGGCGAGCTGGTCGCGAGCTACGACATCCTCACGCTCGTCGCCAAGCGCGCGCAATCCGCGGGGTAAACCCTCCGGAGTCGAGCGGGGCCGACTCCTAGAATCGCCGTCGTTTTCATACCCTCGAACAGCATGGCCCAGTCCCGACGCGCCGCCAAGGCACCGCCCGCCAGGGCGGCCGAAGCGGGGCCGCGCATCCTCAAGAAGTACCCGAACCGGCGCCTCTACGACACCGAGATCTCGAGCTACATCACCTTGGCCGACGTCAAGGCGATGGTCCTCGAGGGCACCGACTTCGAAGTGCGCGACGCCAAGACCGGCGAGGACCTGACGCGCAGCATCCTGTTGCAAATCATCCTCGAGGAAGAGACCGGCGGCGTGCCGATCTTCTCGACTTCGATGCTGGCGCAGATCATCCGCTTCTACGGCCACGCGATGCAGGGCATGATGGGCTCATACCTCGAGCAGAACCTGCAGACCTTCACCGACGTGCAGGCGCGGCTCGCCGAGCAGTCGAGGGGTCTCTACGACCCCAAGCTGCAAAGCCCCGAGCTCTGGACCAAGTTCCTGAGCGGCCAGGCACCGATGGTGCAGAACATGATGGGCAGCTACCTGGAACAGTCGCGCAAGATGTTCATGCAGATGCAGGAACAGCTCAGCAAGCAGGCCGAGACGCTCTTTCCGGGCGGCAGCGCGCGCAACGCGCCGACCAAGCGATGAGCGGCGGCGAGCGGCTCGCCGTCGGCACCTGCCTGCTCGCGGTCGCGCTCGCCGTCGCGGCGGCCGCTCCGGCGCGCAAGGGCACCGCGGCCGCAAGCGCGCCGGCCACCGCGAGCGCACGCGCATCGGCGCCGGCCGCAGCGGCGTCGGCGCCGACCGAATTCAGCGGCTCGCTCGTCGCCGGCGAGACCTACGTCGCCGACGTCTTCTTCGACTCCCGCGCGCTCCACATCTGGCGTCCGGTCAAGGAGGTCTTTCCCGGCAAGGACGTCGCCTGGACGATCGCCTGGACCAACCTCGACCAGTTCCCGGCGCTGAAGACGACCGCGACCCAGGCGCGCCCGCAGCGGATGCGCTTTCGCGTCGCCAAGACCGACATGCTCTCGGGGTCGCCGAAGCTGCCGTGGATGGCGACTTACCGCTGCGAGATCCTCGCCGTCGAGCCGCTGCCGGCGGCGGCGCCGACTCCGCACGCCGCACGCAAGCGCTGAGGCGGGCATTCGCGATCGGCGAAAATCCGCCGATGACCGATGCCGCTGCGCTCGATTCGCCCCGCACCCTCGGCGCGCCGCCGAAGATCGGCTTCGTCTCGCTCGGCTGCCCGAAGGCGCTGACCGACTCCGAGCTGATCCTGACGCGCCTCGCAAGCGAGGGCTACGCCACGTCGAAGTCGTTCGCGGGCGCCGATCTGGTGATCGTCAACACCTGCGGCTTCATCGACGACGCCGTGCGCGAGAGCCTCGACACGATCGGCGAGGCGCTCGCCGCCAACGGCAAGGTCGTCGTCACCGGTTGTCTCGGCGCGAAGTCGGGCGAGGGCGGCGGCAATCTCGTCCGCCAGGTGCACCCGAGCGTTCTCGCCGTGACCGGCCCGCACGCGACCGAGGAAGTGATGGCCGCGGTGCACACGCATCTGCCCAAGCCGCACGATCCGTTCATCGACCTGGTGCCGCCCCCGGCGATCGGCATCAAGCTGACGCCCAAGCACTACGCCTATCTCAAGATCAGCGAGGGCTGCAACCATCGCTGCACCTTCTGCATCATCCCGAGCCTGCGCGGCGACCTGGCGTCGCGGCCCGTCGGCGACGTGCTCTCCGAGGCGGCCGCGCTGTTCGAGTCCGGCGTCAAGGAGCTGCTCGTCGTCAGCCAGGACACGAGCGCGTACGGCGTCGACGTCCGCTATCGGACCGGCTTCTGGGGCGGCCGGCCGGTGAAGACGCAGATGCTCGCCTTGTGCGAGCAGCTCGCCGCCATCGCCGCGCCGCATGGCGCCTGGGTGCGTTTGCACTACGTCTACCCGTATCCTCACGTCGACGACGTGCTGCCGCTGCTGGCAACGGGCGCGATCCTGCCGTACCTCGACGTGCCGTTCCAGCATTCGCATCCCGACGTCCTGCGGCGCATGAAACGTCCGGCGAGCGGCGAGAAGAACCTCGAGCGGCTGGCGCGCTGGCGCGCGCTCTGCCCCGAGCTCGTCGTCCGCAGCACTTTCATCGCTGGCTTTCCGGGCGAAACCGAAGCGGAGTTCGATCATCTCCTCGAGTTCATTCGCGAAGCGCGGATCGACCGCGCCGGGTGCTTCGCGTATTCGCCGGTCGACGGCGCGGCGGCCAACGCGCTGCCCGGCATGCTGCCGGCGCCGGTACGCGAGGAGCGAAGGGCACGGTTCATGCGCGTCGCCGAGGAAGTCGCGACGACGAAGCTGCGCGAGCGCGTCGGCGCGACGATGCAGGTGCTCGTCGATTCGGCGCCGGCGCTAGGCAGGAAGGGCGGCTGGGGCCGCAGCTACGCCGACGCGCCCGAGATCGACGGCAAGGTCCGCTTGCTGCCGCCCGGCAAGGCGTCGAAGACGCTGAAGGCGGGCGAATTCACGCGGGCACGGATCGTCGCCGCCGACGGCCACGATCTCGTCGCCATGCCCGTCTAGCGAGCGACCGACGATGAAGAAGAAGACGCCGCCGAGCAGCACCTCGCTGATCGCGCATCCGTACCGGCCGCCGGCCGGCTTCACGTCGATCCAGCCGCCGGTGCACAAGGCGTCGACGATCGTCTTCGCGAGCATGGCCGCGGCGCGTGCGCGCAGCTGGAAGGAGAAGACCGGCTACACCTACGGGCTGCACGGCACCCCGACCACCTTCATCCTCGAGGAACGGATCGCGACGCTCGAAGGCGGCGTGCAGACGCTGCTCGTGCCGAGCGGCCTGGCGGCGGTGACGATCGTCGACATGGCGCTCCTGAAGAGCGGCGACGACGTCGTGATCCCCGACAACGCGTACGGCCCCGGCCAGGAGTTCGCGCGCCACGAGCTCGCCGGCTGGGGCATCGGCCACCGCTTCTACGATCCGATGGATCCGACGTCGCTCGAGGC
>DASXIP010000397.1:0-4081 GCA_036497875.1 Caldimonas sp. | reverse complement strand
CGGGCGGCTCGAGCTCGTCGTCGCCGAGTTCGACCCGCGCCGTCTGGTCGAGGATGTGGCGGCGTCGGTGGCAACCCGGGCGCACGAGAAGGCGCTCGCCTTCCGGGTCCAGTTCGAAAGCGGGCTGCCGCCGGTCCTCCTCGGCGACGAGGGACGCCTGCGCCAGGTGCTGTTCAACCTGATCGGCAACGCCGTCAAGTTCACGGAGCGCGGGTCGGTGACGGTCGAGGTCACGCACCGGCCGGTCGAGCGCGATCGCGTGCTGCTCGAGGTCGCGGTTCGCGACACCGGCATCGGCATCGACCCCGGCGCGCTGCCGACGCTGTTCGAGCGCTTCCGCCAGGCCGACAGCGGCATCACCCGCCGCTACGGTGGCAGCGGCCTGGGCCTTGCCATCTGCCGCGGCCTGATCGACTTGATGGGCGGGAAGATCGACGTCGAAACCGAGGTGGGCAAAGGCAGCACGTTTCGCGTCTCGGTCGAGCTGCGGCGCGGGCACTCGCTGCAGTTGGTGACTAACGATTCGCGCTTCGATACCGAGCTCGTTTCCAGCGGCGGGTCGCGTATTCTGGTCGCCGAGGACAACGAGACCAACCAGCTCGTCATCGGCGCCATGCTGACCCAGCTCGGCCACAGCTACGAGTTGGCGTGCGACGGGCTCGAAGTCCTCGCTAAGCTCCAGCGGGGGAGCTACGACCTCATCCTGATGGACATCCAGATGCCGAATCTCGACGGTCTGGCCGCGACGCGCGCCATCCGCGCGCTCGACGGCAGCGCTGGGCAGATCCCGATCATCGCCCTCACCGCCAACACGATGGTCGAGGATCGCCAGACGTATCTCGAAGCCGGCATGGACGATCACGTCGCCAAGCCGATCGACGCGCAAAAGCTCGCCCGCGCGATCTCGAGCGCGGTCGAATTGCAGCGCCAGTCGCAGTACTGACGGTCGCGCGCGGGCGGACGCCGTTCGCAGCGCGGCTCAGGAGCGCAGCAGCTCGTTGATGCTGGTCCTAGAACGGGTCTGGGCGTCGACCTTCTTGATGATGACCGCGCACGATGTGCTGTAGCCGCCGCCGGCTGCCGGCAGGGTGCCCGGGATGACGACCGAGCCGGCGGGGACCCGGCCGTAGCTGATCATGCGCGTCTCGCTGTCGAGGATCTTGGTGCTTCGCCCGAGGTGCACGCCCATCGCGATGACCGCGTTCTCCTCGACGATCACGCCTTCGACGATCGCCGAATGAGCGCCGACGAAGCAGTTGTCCTCGATGATCGTGGGATTCGCCTGCACCGGCTCGAGAACGCCACCGATCGACGCGCCGGTACTCAGATGCACGTTCCTGCCGATCTGGGCGCACGAGCCGACGGTCGCCCAGCTGTCGATCATCGAGCCCTCGTCGACGTAGGCGCCGACGTTGACAAAGCTGGGCAGGACCACCACGTCGCGGGCAAGGAAGGCGCCGTGCCGCACCATCGCCGGCGGCACCATGCGCACACCGGTTGCGCGCATGTCGGCTTCGTCGAAGCCGGAGAACTTGGAGTCGACCTTGTCGAAGTAGGACATGCCGCCAACGCTCATCAGCTTGCTGTCGGTCAGCCGGAACGACAGTAGCACGGCCTGCTTGACCCAGTGGTTGACTGACCACTCGCCGACGCCGTGCCGCTCGGCGACACGCAACTGCCCGGCGTCCAGCGAGTCCATCACGAAGTCGACCGCTTCGTATACCGAGCGCGGAAAGACGCCGCCGCGCGGCGCCGACCATGCGCGATCGATGAGTCCGGCCAGCTCGCGCAACGCGGAATCGCCGGCGCCCGCGCGCAACCCGCGGCCGGTCGTGCTGCTGGATGGCGGATAGGGCATGGATCGCGCTCTGTTGAAATCGCGTTGGCCGCTCAGGACCTGGCTTCGGCCTGGACTCGAAGCGCGCGGCCCGGTCCGCTCAGCAGCGACGCCCGCACCCCTGCCGCCACGATCAGGACCATTCCCGCCGCCGCGACCCAGGTGACGTGATCGTCGAACAGGACGACGCCGTACAGGTACGAGAAGCCGATGCCGAGATACTGCAGGCTAGCGTTCGCCAACGTCCTGCCACGCGCATAGGCGCGCGTCAGCATCAGCTGCGCGACCGTCGCCAGGACGCCGACTGCCAGCAGCAAGGCGATGCCGCTCCAGGTGTGCCCATGCCAGCCGCTCAACGAGGCGAGCGCGGCGCCGCCGAGCGCGCCGCCAATCGAGAAGTAGAAGACGATCCGGCTCTCGGTCTCCCCGGCGCGGCTGAGGGCGACGACCTGCAGGTAGCCGAACGCCGACACCATCCCCGAGAGCAGGCCGATGAGCCCGTACCACAACTGCCCCTGATCGATTGTTGGGTGCAAGACGAGAACGACGCCGGTGAAGCCGAGCACGGCCGCGGACACGAGCCTGCTGTCGACCGCACCTACGCCGAGCACGGTCGTGCCACCGACCAGGAACAAAGCCATCCAGAGCGACGACGTGTAGTTCAGCGTCATCGCGGTGGCGAGCGGCAAGGTGCCGATGGCATAGAACCAAAGGCAGAGCGCGGTGACCCCCGTGAGGCTGCGCAGCGCGTGCCGGCCGGGGACGGCGGTCCGCAGCGAATCACCGCGCCAACGGCTGATCGCGACGATCATCAGCGCGCCGACCAGACCGCGGTAGGTAACGATCTCGCCGCTGCTGTAGTGCGCCGACGCCGCCTTCACGCACACGCCCATGGTCGCGAACAGCAAGGACGCAAGGATGACCAGCCGGGACGAGGACACCGGCCGATTCTGCCTTTGCCCCGACGCGCGCCGTCCTGAGCGAGGCCAATCTGTGCGAAGTTCCACGCGCCGCGGCGTGGCTCGTTGCCTCGCGCGTCAGCCGGCGCTTCGGCGTGGCACCGCAACGATCGCTTCGGCTAGCTCGATCAGGCTGCGATCGCTGCCTGCGGGCCCGAGCAGCGAGATGCCGAGCGGCGCACCGAGGCGACTGCCGAGCGGGAGCGTGAGCTGCGGGCAGCCGGCGAAGCCGGCGATACAAAGCATCTGGGTCGAGCGCGCGCGGTAGTCCTCGAGGGCGGCATCGCCGGCACTGGCGAGCGGCGCGACGTCGGGCATCGTCGGCATCAGCAGCACGCCCTCGCTGCCGAGCAGCTGCGTCAAGCGGGCGCGAAAGCGCTCACGGAACGCCGCCGCATCGGCCACTTGGGCGTCGGTCACCTCGCGCGACCAGGCGAAGCGCTCCTTGACGCCCGGGCCGAGCGGCGGCGCGAAGCGCTCGATCAACGCGCCGTCGCTGCGCCACGCCTCGCGGCCTTGGAGGTAGCGAAAGCTCCAGAACATCGTCTCGAAGCTCTCGAGCACGACCTCGACCGGTTCGGCGCGACCGAGCACGGTCTCGATGCGCGCGCGCGGCACGCGCTGCGCCTCGAGCACGTCGTGCGCGAGCAGCGACCAGACGTCGGTCGGCGCGAGCAGGCGGACGCGATCGGCGGGCAGCGGCGCGGGATCGGCGCCAAGCAGCACGTCGGCGACGCGCGCGAACGTCGCCACGTCGCGCGCGAACCAGCCGCAGGTGTCGAAGCTCGGCGAGAGGTCGAGCACCCGCTCGAGGCTGATGCGGCCGTGCGTCGGCCTCAGGCCGACGAGCGCGCAATGGCTCGCCGGCGCGCGCACCGAGCCACCGGTGTCGCTGCCGAGCGCGAAGTCGCAGAGGCCGTTCGATACCGCCGACGCCGACCCCGACGACGAGCCGCCGCTGATCCGATCGGGCGTGGCGCCGTTGACGGGCGACCCGAAGTGCGCGTTCTGGCCGTTCATCGAGAACGCGAACTCGTCGGTGATCGTCTTGCCGACGAAGCGGGCGCCGGCGTCGAGCAGCCGCTGCACGGTCGGCGCCGTCGCCGACTTGATGCCCGACATTGCGAGGACGAATGGCTGGCCACCACTGGTCGGATAGCCGGCAACGTCGAACAGGTCCTTGACCGCGAATGACAGGCCCGCAAGCGGGCCGGTGTCGGCGTGGCGAACGGCAGCGTCGGGGTAAGGCATGAACGCGCGGGCGGCGTCGCGAAGCATCGTCATG
>DASXIP010000396.1:0-2549 GCA_036497875.1 Caldimonas sp. | reverse complement strand
CGACGACGCGTGGATGCGCGCGACGCGCTCCTTCGGCACCGCGAAGAGACCGAACGGATAGTGATCGCGCAAGTCGCTCTTCACGGTGAACGGGAAGCGCGACAGGTCCGCCAGCTCCCTCAAGTCGTCGGGGCGGACACCCTTCGCGTCGAACGCTTGCCGGTAATGCGGCACGTTCTCGTAGGCATGCTTCAGGCTCCAGCGCATCCGCTCAAGCTGCAGCGCACGCAGCTCGTCGGTGCTGGCGCGCTCGATCGGCTCGAGCTCGCCAGGGACGGGTCGGCGCACAGTCATCGGGCCTCCTCTGCCGAAGCGGCCGGGATGACGGTGCGCCAGGTGAGCGCCGCCGAGCGGCCGCGCACGAGCGCAACGCGCGCGCCGGCGCGGTTGGTGACGACGATGTCGTAGACACCGGTGCGGCCGCTGCGCGAGACTTCGACAGCGTCGGCGGTCAGCACGTCGCCGCGCTGCACCGGCGCGAGGAAGTCGACGTTCAGGGCGGCGGCGACGGTGAGCTGGTTGCGCGAATTGCAGGCGAAGGCGAACGCCGAGTCGGCGAGCGTCGTGATGAAGCCGCCGTGGCAGATCTCGTGGCCGTTCAGCATGTCGTCGCGCACCGGCATTTCGAGCCGCGCGGTGCCGGCGCCGAGGGCGACGATGCGCATGCCGAGCGCCCGCGACGCGCGGTCGGCGGCGAACATGTGGGCGCCGACCTGCTCGGGCGACGGTCCGTCGTGGCGGTGGCTCGCGGTCATCTAGCGATCGGCGAACGTGGGCGCGCGCTTGGCCATGAACGCCGCCACGCCTTCCGCAAAATCGGGCGCGGCGCCGAGCGTGCGTTGCACGTCGGCCTCGAGGCTGAGCGCGGCGGCGAGATCGAGCTGCTGCGACGCATCGAGCGCCTGCCGCGTCGCGACGAGGGCGCGCGTCGGCAATGACGCCAGCCGCGCAGAAAGCGCTTCGACCTCAGCGGCAAACGAAGCGTCGTCGACGCACTTCCAGACCAGGCCGACACGCGCCGCGTCCTCGGCGCCGAGCTTGTCGGCGAGCAGCGCCAGGCCGAGCGCATGGGCGCGGCCGACGAGCCGCGGCAACAGCCACGTGCCGCCGCAATCGGGAATGAGGCCGATCTTCGAGAACGCCTGGATGAAGCTCGCCGAGCGCGCCGCGATGACGACGTCGCACAGCAGCGCGAAGTTCGCGCCGGCGCCGGCGGCGACGCCGTTGACCGCGGCAACGACCGGCACCGGCATCGAGCGGATGCGCAGCGCGAGCGGCTTGTAGAAGCGCTCGATTGCCGAGCCGACGTCGACCTGCGCGCCGTCGCGCTGCGGCGCGACCGCCGGGTCGGCGAGGTCCTGGCCGGCGCAAAAGCCGCGGCCGGTCCCGGTGACGACGACGCATCGGACTTCGCGGTCGGCGGCAGCATCGTCGAGCGCCGTGCGCAATTCGCCGTGCATCGCCGCCGTAAAGCTGTTCAGCGCCTGCGGCCGATTAAGGGCGAGCGTGCGGACGCTGCCGGATTGGCTGATGCGAACGAGCGGCTCTTCCACGGCAGTCTCCTGTCCGGGCCTGGGCGCGAAGTATCGTCGACCGACCGGTAGGTAAAGTATAGCGACGGCCGCGACATCAGGGCAAGGGCGGCCCTGCGACTCGATGGGCGTCAGAGCTCAGCCGCGAGAGAGGAACGCGAGCAGGCGGCGCTCGTCGACGCTCAGCCCGGCCTTGTGCCGTGTCTCGAGACCGACGCGCAGTTCGTCGTCGAGCTCGCTCGCGAGGACATCGAGAACGCGCGGGTGGACGTACGACTTCCGACACACCGCGACGGTGTTGCCGAGGCGCCCGGCGACTTCGGCGAGGAGCTCGCGCGGGCTCGGCCGGGACGTCGGGTCGAGCCCGGCGTGCGCGATCCAGAGCGCGAGCGTCTGCACGGTGCCGTGCCAGGTACGGAAGTCCTTGGCGGTGAAGTCGGCGCCGGCGGCGGCGCGGATATAAGCGTTGACGTCGTCCGAGCCGACGACGCGCGCCTCGCCGCCCTCGTCGACGTACTGGAACAGGTCCTGGCCCGGCATCGCCTGGCATCGTCGCACGACACGCGCGACCCGCGGATCGTCGAGGGCGACCTCGTGCTCTTTGCCGCTCTTGCCGCGAAAGCGCAGCCGCAGGAGGCCGCCCGAGACCGCGGCGTGGCGATTGCGCAAGGTCGTCAGGCCGAACGAGCGATTGGTGCGCGCGTATTCCTCGTTGCCGATCCGCACGAAGGTCGTGTCGAGCAGGCGAACGATCGTCGCCAGCACGGTCTCGCGGCGCGGCATCGTGCCGATCGGCGCGGCGAGGTCGGCCCGCACGCGCTTGCGCAGGCGCGGCAGCGCAGCGCCGAACTCGAGCATTCGCTCGAACTTGTCCCGGTCTTTGGCACGGCGCCACGCTGGGTGATAGCGGTACTGCTTGCGGCCGCGCGCATCGCGGCCGGTCGCCTGCAGGTGGCCGTTCGCGAGCGTGCAGATCCAGACGCGCTCGTAGGCGGGCGGGATCGCGAGCGAGCGGAT
>DASXIP010000395.1:0-10903 GCA_036497875.1 Caldimonas sp. | reverse complement strand
GCATCCTCGTTGTCGTCGACGACGAGGATGCGCGAACGGCGCGCGTGCGCTCCGGCTGCCGCCGGCGCGACCGGCAGCGTCGCCGCGCCAGCATCGTCGAGGAGCGGCAGCGTCAGCGCGAAGCGCGCGCCGCTGCCGGCGCCGGCGCTCTCGGCGCCGATCCTGCCGCCGTGCAGCTCGACCAGGTTCTTGGCGATGGCGAGGCCGAGGCCGAGGCCGCCGCTCGCGCGCTGGAGCGCCTGTTCGCCCTGGACGAAGCGGTCGAAGACATGCGGCAGCAACTCGGCCGGGATGCCGACGCCGTCGTCGACAACGGCGAGCTCGGCCTCGCCATCGAGCTGCCGCAACTCGACGACGATGTGGCCGTCGGGCGGCGTGAACTTGGCGGCGTTGGTGAGCAGGTTGCAGACGACCTGCGTCAGCCGCGACGGGTCGCCGCTGACCATCACCGGCGCGACCGGGCTGCGCACGTCGGGCGCGCAGCTGCGACCTTGCAGCGCTGGCTGGGTGAGCTCGAGGGCACGCACGACCACGTCATGCAGATCGACCCGCTCGCGGCGCAGCTCGATCTTGCCCGAGGCGATTCGCGAGACGTCGAGCAGGTCGTCGACCATCCGCGACAGGTGCGCGACCTGGCGCTTGATGATCAGCCGCTCGCGGTCGCCCGACACTTCGGGGCGTGCCATCAGCTCGAGCGAAGTGACGATTGGCGCGAGGGGATTGCGCAACTCGTGGCCGAGCATGCCAAGGAATTCGTCCTTCGCGCGGTTCGCGACCTCGGCCTCGCGCAGCGCGTCGCGCGCCTCGCCGAACAGTCGCACGTTGTCAAGCGCGAGCGCCGCGCGCTGCGCTAGCTCGATGACGAGCGCACCGTCCTCGTCGCTGAAGCGGCGCCCCGACTCGGCCTGCAACGCGCACATCGCGCCGATCGTCCGGCCGCGGGCGACGAGCGGGACGACGCACGCAGCACTCAGGTTGAAGTCGCGCACGAAGGCGCGAATGTTGGGGTCGGCATAAGTCTCGGAGTGGTCCGGCTCGAGGTTGGCGAGGAACGTCTGGCCGGTCGCCACCACCCAGAAAAACGAGCCCGGCGAGTGGCCGTCGAGAAATGAGTCCGAACGAACTCGAGCATCGCCGCGCCGCGCTCAGGGTCGACATGGTGGGTGAGCTTTCGCTGCAGCACGCCGTCCTCGTCGAGCAGGTCGATGCGGCAGATGTCGGCGATGTCGGGAACGATGACCGAGCCGATCGCCGCCAGCGTCGTCTGCTCCTCGAGCGAGCGCGACAGCAGCGCGCCGGCGCTGACGAGCTGCTGTAGGCGCGCCTGCGCCTTCTCGGCGCCGGCGCGTGCGTCGCGCTCGGCGTCGAGCAGCAACTCGCGATCGGCCTCGTTCTTCTTGCGCCGCGCGGCGGCGGCGACGAGCGCGTCCGAGACCGCCTCGACCTCGACGACATCGGCGCCGGCGCCGCGCACCGGCTCGCCGCGGCCGAGCGCCAGCGCCGCGTCGCGCAGGCGGGCGATCGGGAGCGCGATGCCGCGCGACACCCGCCACGCGGCGATGCCGCCGATGCCGAGCGAGAGCAGGATGCCGCCGCCATAGGCGAGCGCGGAGTCGCGCACCGCGCCGGCCCGGACCGTCGCCGGGACGCCGAGCGCGACCGTCCAACCGCTCCAGCGCAGGTGCACCACCGCCGCGTGGACGGGCGACTCCTCCTGCGTCGTCGTCGACCCGACCGCCTCGTCGCGCGTGCCGAAGTCCATCATCGCGAGCAACGTCGGGCTCGGCGGAGCGCCGAGAAATCGTTCGTGGTCGCGCGAGCGGGCGACGCGGACGTTCCTGCTATCGAACACCGAAACGACCCAGTCCGTTGGCACGCGCTGCCGGCTGATGACGCGAAGGATCGCTTCGGGCCGAAGAACCGCAGAGAGCACGTAGCGAACCCGGTCCTCTTGCAGGACCGGCACTCGCACGGCGAAGCCGAAGTCGCCTTCCGGGCCGCGCATGAGCTGGCCGATGAGGGGCGCCTCGGTGTGAACGACCTGGACGATGCTCTCGTGGTTCGTGACCGGCGGCAACGGCGCGCCGAAGACGCGGCCGGTGTCGAATACTGGCGCGCCGTCGGGCGCAGAGAGCACGATGGCACGCCACTCTGGCCGCGACGCGAGGACGCGGCGCGCGAACTGGTGCGCGTTCGCGAGGTCGGTATCGACGCCGGAGCGGATCGTGTCGGTCAGCGCGAGTGAGTCCAGCGCAGACACCGTGAGCCGCAGCTCGGTGTCGACCGCGGTGGCCAGAGCGCGCGCGAGATCGAGCGACGACTGCTCGGCTTGCCGCCGTTGCTGCTCGAGCAGCGCTTGCAACGCGACGCCCGACATCAGCGCCAGCGGCAGGATCGCCACGGCAGCGAGCAGCAACAGGCGATGGCGCAGCGGGACGGGTTTCATCGTCGGGCTGGCCGTGCCGATGTCAGCGCAGCGCGTCGACCGCGTCGGCGAGCCGCTCGACGTCGGCCGGCTCGTTGTAGACCTGCAGCGAGACGCGCGCCCAGAGCGCGCCGGCACGCGCGATCACCGGCACCTCGATCGCATGGCGCTTGAAGAGCGCGTCGCGCAGGCGTTGCGCAGTGGCCGGATCGCCGGCGCCGAACCGCTCGGGCAACGGCACCGTGACCATGCAGCCGACCATCGACTCAGGCGTCGCCCAATCGCGCCGCCAGCGCCGCGCGAGCAACGCCGCGCTCTCGAGCGCGAGGGTATGGTTGTGGCTGCGCATCGCCTCGACGCCGAGAACGTCGCGCATGAAGTCGAGCGCCGCCGGCGCGGCGAGCCAGGGCGAAGGGTCGCGCGTTCCCGTCCAGTCGAACTCCTGTAGCCAGTCGCCGCTCGTCACTCCCCACGACAGCACCCCCGGATGGAGGTCGCGGCGGCGCTCGGGAGCGGCCCAGAGAACGCCGCAGCTGCGTGGCGCGAACGCCCACTTGTGGAGATTGGCGACGTACCAGTCGACGCCGAGCGCCGCGATGTCGACCTCGATCGCTCCCGGCGCGTGGGCGCCGTCGACGAGCACGGCGACGCCGCGGGCCCGGCACGCCGCTGCCATCTCGGCGAGTGGCAGGACGAGCGCCGTCTCCGACGTAACGTGGTCAAGCAGCACGATGCGGGTGCGCGGCGTGATCGCGCGCTCGATCGCACGCACGTAGTCGGCCGGATCGTGGACCGGGAACGGCAGCCCGACGCCGGCGAGGGTCGCGCCGCGCGCCTTGGCGATGAACGCGGCCGCGCGCGCGACGCCGCCGTAGGCGTGGTCGTGAACGAGGATCTCGTCGCCCGGCTGCAACGCGAATGAACGCAGCACGGCGTTGCAGCCGCTGCTCGCGTTGTCGACGAAGACGAGGCCGTCGCCGTCGACGCCGAGAAAGCGCGCGACCTCGTCCGCCGCGCCGCGCAACCGCGGCGCCTGGGGCGGCGGCGTCAGGCCGAGGTGCATCAGCTCGCGGATCATGAAGCGCGCCGGATGGCGCTCGATCTCGTCGAGCAGCGCGCTGCGCGCCCGCAGGACGACGTTCGGCGTGACGCCGACGGTGCCGTGGTTCAGATAGACCGCGCCCGGCTCGAGCGGGAAGTGCGCGAGCATCGCGCGCCCGAAGCGCGCCGGCGGCATTGCAGTGGCGGGCAGCGAGCGCATCGCCCTCCATTGTGGGGTGCCGGCCGCCGTCTCGGCCGGCGCCGTCGAGCCGCCGGCGGCGTGCCGCGGTCAGCCGGTGCGCCCGGCCTTCGCCATCTGCTGGTGGTAGTCCTCGTGGGCACGCGCCAGGCACGCCTGGCGCGCACTCCGGTCATGGTCCTTCGCGCAGTGGCGCTCGGCCTCGGCGAGCACGGCGCTCGCCTCGTGGCGCGCTGCCTGCGGGCTCTCCTTCGTCGGCTCCATGCTGCCGACGACGGTCCGGGTCTGGCTGACATCGCTTTGTGCGAGCGCTGGGCTGGCGTGGGCGGCGGCGCCGACGACCAGCGCCGCGACGATGATCGAGATCTTCACTCTTGGCTCCTTGCAAAACGCGCCCGACCGGGCGGGACGGGTTCGATCGCGGACGTGGAGCCGAGTTCAGTCGGCCAGCGCTCAGCCGCGCGTGATCCGCAGCCCGGCGTCGAGCAGCAACACTTCGCCCGTCGTCTTGGCCGCCGAGGCACCGAGGAACCAGGCCGCATCGGCGACATCCTCGGGGCTGATCACGGCGTCGAGCGCGGCCCGCGCGCGGTAGCCCTGGACCGTCTGCGCATAGCGCTCGGCGCCGAGACCTTTCTGCAGCCATGGCGTCTCGACCAGGCCGGGAGCGATCGCGTTGACGCGGACCTGCGGCCCGAGCGCACGCGCGAGGCCGACGGTGAGCGCGTTCAGAGCGCCCTTGCTCGCGATGTAGGCGAGCGACGATCCGGTTCCCATCATCGAGGCGATCGACGAGATGTTGACGATCGCAGCGCCGGGCCGGCGCGCGAGCATCGGCTGCAGCGCGCGCACCATCTGGAAGGCGCCGACGACGTTGACGCCGTAGATGCGATGGAAGTCGTCGGCGTCGAGGCCCTCAAGGTCCTTCGCGGCGACGAACTTGGTCGTGCCGGCGTTGTTGACGAGCACGTCGGCATGGCCGAAGCGCCGCTCGACCTCGGCCGCGAGACGGCGGCAATCCGCGTCGGCGGC
The DNA here is from genome assembly GCA_036497875.1 of Caldimonas sp. Lineage (GTDB taxonomy): Bacteria > Pseudomonadota > Gammaproteobacteria > Burkholderiales > Burkholderiaceae_C > Schlegelella_A. The sequence goes on along the minus strand of DASXIP010000395.1, from coordinate 6,206 downwards.
GATATCGGCGCGGACGACGAGCGCGTCGACGCCGAGCGCGCGGCATTCGGCGGCGACGGCCTCGGCGGGCGCGGCCTCGCGCGAATAGTTGACGACGACGTTCCAGCCGTTCCTTGCGTACAGGCGCACCGTCGCGGCGCCGATGCCGGACGAGGAGCCGGTGACGATGCAGACCTTGCGCTCGTCCATGTCAGCCTCGCGCCGGCTTCGCCGCGCTGCGTGCCTCGGCGAGCTGCTTTCTGCGCACCTCGCCCTGGCGCGTGAGCATCCAGCCCGGGTACTCGGCCGGCAACTTGCTGGCGTCGCCGAGACGCGCGAGCTCGTCGGCGCCGAGCTCGATGGCAACCGCGCCGATGTTGTCGGCGAGCTGCTCGGGCTTCTTCGCGCCGATGATGACGCTCGTCACCGCCGGCTGGTGCAGCAGCCAGGCCAGCGCGATCCGCGCGACCGAGACGCTGCGCGTCGTCGCGATCGCGCGCATGACGTCGATGCAGTCGAACGCGCGCTCCTTGTCGAGCGGCGGAAAGTCGAACGCCGTGCGCCGGCTGCCCACCTCGCCCTGCTGGTCGCGGCCGTACTTGCCGCTCAGGAACCCCACTGCAAGCGGGCTCCAGACGAGCAGGCCGAGGCCTTCGCTCTGCAGCATCGGCACCAGCTCGCGCTCGAGGTCGCGGCCGGCGATCGTGTAGTACGCCTGCAGGCTCTCGAAGCGGGCGAGGCCGAGCCGCTCCGAGATCCCGATCGCCTTCATGATCTGCCACGCCGCCCAGTTCGAGACGCCGACGTAGCGGACGTGGCCGTGCTCGACCAGGTTGTCGAGCGCACGCACGGTCTCCTCGATCGGCGTCGCCGGGTCGAAGCCATGGATCTGGTAGAGGTCGACGTGATCGAGCTGCAGCCGGCGCAGGCTCTCCTTCAGCGCCGAGACGATGTGGCCGCGCGTCGCGCCGCGCATGTTGGCGCCGGGGCCGGTCTCGCCGAACCCCTTGGTCGCGACGACGACGCTCTCGCGCGCCACCTTCAGGTTCTTCAGCGCCTGGCCGGTGATCTCCTCCGAGCGCCCGGAGGCGTAGACGTCGGCCGTGTCGATGAAGTTGATGCCGGCGTCGAGCGCGCCGCCGATGATGCGCTCGGCGTCGTCCTGCTGCAGGCGGCCGATCCGGCCCCACATGCCGTCGTCGCCGCCGCCGAAGGTCATCGTGCCGAGGCAGAGCTCGGAGACGAAGAGGCCGGTGCGGCCGAGCGGGTTGAGCTTCATGGCGTGTTCCTTCGTGCGATGTCGAGGCGGCGATCCAGCGCCTCAGCGGGCGCCGAACGATGCGTTCTCGAACAGATCCTTGTACTGGCGCGGTTGCGAACGCCAGTACTGATGGGGCGCGGTGACGCGCGCGCCGAGCTTGGCCGCGGCGTGCCACGGCCAGCGCGGGTCGTACAGCATCGCGCGGGCGAGCGAGACGGCGTCGGCCTCGCCACCAGCGACGATCGCCTCCGCCTGCTCCGCCTCGGTGATGAGGCCGACCGCGATCGTCGGCAGGCCGACCTCGGCCTTGACACGCGCCGCGAACGGCACCTGGTAGCCCGGGCCGATCTGGATCGTCTGCCGCGGCGAGACGCCGCCGCTCGAGACGTGGATCGCCGCGCAGCCGCGCGCCTTCAGCGCCCGCGCGAACGCGACCGTGCCGTCGATGTCCCAACCGTCGGCCACCCAGTCGGTCGCCGAGACGCGTGCCCAGACCGGCCGTTCGGCCGGGAACGCGGCGCGGACGACGTCGAAGATCTCGAGCGGAAAGCGCATCCGGTTCTCGAGGCTGCCGCCGTAAGCGTCTTCGCGCTTGTTGGCGATCGGCGAGAGGAACTGGTGCAAGAGGTAGCCGTGGGCAGCGTGGATCTCGACGCCGTCGAGGCCGAGCCGAGCCGCGCGCCCGGCGGCGCGCGCGAAGTCGGCGCGGATCTTCGCCATGCCGGCGGCGTCGAGCACGGCCGGTGGTTGTTCGCCCGCCGCGTGTGGCACGGCCGACGGTGCGACCGTCTGCCAGCCACCGGGCTCGCCAATCGGCACCTGCGCGCCACCTTGCCACGGCGCTCGGCTCGACGCCTTGCGGCCGGCGTGCGCCAGCTGCATCCCGATCGCGATCGGCGCGTGCGCGCGCACGGCGGCGAGGACGCGCGCGAGCGCCGCTTCGTTGGCGTCGCTGTAGAGGCCGAGGTCGGCGGCCGTGATGCGACCCTCGGGCGAGACGGCCGTCGCCTCGACGATCAGGAGGCCCGCCCCCGACAGCGCGAGGTGGCCGAGATGGATCAGGTGCCAGTCTCCCGCCGAGCCCTCGCTCGCCGAGTACTGGCACATCGGCGCGACGATGATGCGGTTGGCAAGGCGAAGCGCTCCGATCTCGATCGGCTCGAACAGATAGCTCATGGGCGCAGCAGCGGCTCGCGTCGTTGGACAGCGACGAGGATACGGCCACCCGCGCCGGCGCGCCGCCGGCGGCGCGTCAGTGCGGCCGCTGCAAGCGCCGGTAGGCGTTGAAGTGGCGCACCGCCTGCTTGGCGTCGCCGAGCTGCTGGTGCAGGCGGGCGGCGTTGTAGTGGGCGTCGGCGAGGTCGGGAGCGAGGCGCAGCGACGCGTGGTAGCTCGCCAGCGCCGCGGCGGCATCGCCACGGTCCTCGAGCGCGATCGCGCGGTTGAAGTGGAGCAACGCCTCGTGCGGCTTTCGCCGCAGCGCCTCGTCGTAGAGCGCGACCGCCTCGTCCGAGCGATGGTTCTCGCACATCAGCGCGCCGAGGTTGAGGTAGGCGTCGGCGTGCATCGGGTCGATCTCGATCACCTTGCGATAGGCCGCCTCGGCGGCTTGTTGGTCGCTTGCTTCGAACGCTTCGGCGCGCCGGAACCAGGCCGCGGCGTCGGCCGGCGGCGCCACCGCGCGCGCCGGTGCGCGCTGCAGGAAGGCGACATTGCCGGCGACCGGCGCGAGCTCGAAGTCCATCACCAGCTGGCCGGTGTCGGCCTGCCACTGCGAGCGGCCGTCGCGCACGGTGACGTCGTTGCCGACCGCGGTGATGCGCAGTCCGCTGAGCGGCAGCTCGGCCGGTAGCGTCGCCCTCAGGCGGCGCAGCGACGCGAGGATCTTGCGCGGCGAAATCTGCGCCGCCTGCAACTCGACGGCGGTGCGCAGCAGCACGATGTCGCGGAAGGTGAAACGGTATTCGTTGCGCTCGCCGCGGCTCGGCGTCACGAACCCGGCAGCGATCAGGCCGGCGACGACGCCGCGCGAGAGGCCCAGCATCTCCTGGATGCTGCGAATCGTGTAGGTGTTCGGGTCGGGCTCTCTGGTCACTTCCTGGCCCGCGTACGCGCGGGAGCGGCAGCAGCCGCCTCTTCGACCTTCGCCGCGCGCTTGACGCCCTTGCGTTCCTTCGTCGCCTCGGTCGGTGCCGCCGCGGCCGGCTCAGCCGCCTTCGCCGGCGCTGCCTTCTTCGCCGCGCCCGCCTTGCCCAGGCTCGCGCGCAGCGCCTCGACCAGGTCGATCACCTGGGCGCCGCCCGCCGCCGGCTCGTGCGGCTCGTTGGCGACGATCTGCTTGCCGGCGACCTTGCCGTCGATCGCGTGCAGGATGCGCTTCTTCTCCTCGTCCTCGAACATCGTCGGGTCGTAGGTGTCCTCGGAGATCTGCTCGATCAGCTGCATCGCGAGCTTGAGTTCTGCCGGCGAGACCGTGACCTTCTCGATGTCGAGCTCCTTCATCGAGCGCACTTCGTCGGCGTAGAGCAGCTGCTGAAGGACGAGGCCGTCCTCGGCAGGGCGGACCTGGACGACGTATTGCTTGGCCTTCCACGCCCACTTGGCGAGCGCGCAGCGGCCGCTCTGGCGCATCGCCTCGATCAGCAGGTTGTATGGCTTGCCGCCGCGCTTGTCGGGCGCGAGGTAGTACGCCTTGTCGTAGAAGATCGGATCGACTGCCTTCTCGGGGATGAAGGCGACGATGTCGATCGTGTGGCTCGGGCTCTCCTGCAGCGCCTTCAGCTCCTCGGGCTGGAAGATGACGAAGCGGTCCTTCTCGAACTCGTAACCCTTGACCATCTCGGCGCGTTCGACGATGTGCTGGTCCTTCTCGGAGACGTACTGCTGCTTGAGGCGCGAGCCGTCCTTGTCCAGCATGTTGAAGCGGACGCTCGCCGCGCTCTCGGTCGCCGAAAAGAGCTTGACCGGGATCGACACCAGGCCGAACGAGAGGGAGAGCGAAGCGATCGATCGGGCGGCCATCGGGGCTCCTCGAAGTCTCGGGTCCGCCCGGCGACCATGCCGCGAAGCGGACCGGCAATATACGGGCAAGCCATGTGCCTTGTCACCCCGAGGCGTTGCGCTCCGCCGACGGCTTGAAGCCGAGCGTCTTCATGGCGGCGGCGAGGGTCTGGCGCGTCGTCCAGTAGTGGGACCAGGGGTCGTTCGCTTCGAAGCTCAGGTATTCGCGTGCGGTCAGCACCGTCCACTGTGCGGCGCCCTTGATCGTCATCAGCTGCTCCCAGGCGACCGGCATCGAAACGCCCAGGCCCGGACGCGACCGTGCCGAGAAGGCGGTGGCGGTCGTCTGGCCATGGCCGTTCCTGAGGTAGTCGACGAAGATCCGGCCGACACGGTTGCTGCCGCCGCTCTTGGCGACGAAGCGCTGCGGAATCGTTTTCGCCAAATGCGTCACGACCGCGGCCGAGAATTCCTTGACGACGTCGTAGCCGAGCCTGGGCCCGATCGGCACGACGACGTGCAGGCCCTTGCCGCCGCTCGTCTTCAGCCAACTGGCAAGGCCGAGCTCGGTCAGCAGCGCACGCGTCAACAGCGCCGCTTCCTGCACGTGCGCCCACGCGACGCCCTCGCCCGGGTCGAGGTCGAAGACGATGCGGTCGGGCTGGTCGATCTTCTTCGCGGTCGAGTTCCAGGTGTGGAACTCGATCGTGTTCATCTGCGCCGCCGAGACGAGCGCATCGGCAGTGTCGACGGCGAGCAGCGCCGCGTGGCCGGGCCAGAGCTTGCGGTCGAGCACGCGCAGGCCGGGCAGGCGCGTCTCGGGATGCTTCTGGAAGAACAGCTCGCCGGTGATGCCTTCGGGCGCACGCACGAGCGAGACCGGCCGATCCCTCAGGTGCGGCAGGATGCGCTCGGCGATGCTTTCGTAGTAGCGAACGAGGGTCACCTTGGTGATGCCGGTCGACGGATCAATGACGCGATCGGGGTTGGTGACCTTGACGCTCGATCGCGCCGTCGGTGGCGCGGCCGCGGCGCTCCCCGACGCCGCAGCGGCGATGGTCTCGCGCGTCACCTCGCGCGCCGGCTTGTCGAGCCGCAAGGCGACGAAGACGGCATGGCGGATGTGGCCGTCGGGAGTCCATTCGCGAAACGACACTTCGGCGACCAGCTCGGGCCGGACCCAGCGCTCGCCGCCGGCGCTGCGCCGCGACCAGCGGCCGGGCGTGATCGACTCGACCGCGAGGGTCGGCGTCGTCGTCGCCAGCTTCGCGAGGCGCGCATGGAGATCGCGCGCGGCACGCGCGTCCCAGCCGGTGCCGACGTTGCCGGCGTAAGTCAGCACGCCGCGCTCGTAAGTGCCGAGGAAGAGGCTGCCGACCTCGCCGCGGGCGCCGGTGCGGTCGCTGAAGCCGCAGATCACGAACTCCTGGCGCAGCGTGCACTTGAGCTTCAGCCAGCTGTCGCTGCGCTGCGAGACGTACGGCGCGTCGGGGCGCTTGACGATGATCCCCTCGAGCTGCATCTGGCGCGCCGCCTCGAGCATCTGCGCCGGCGCCGCCGGGAACGCCCGGCTGAGGCGGACGCGATCGGCCTCGGTCTTCGCGAGCAGCGACGACAGCAGCGCGCGCCGCGCGCGCAGCGGCACCTTGCGCAGGTCTTTGCCGTCGTGGAACGGCAGGTCGAACACGAAGTACTCGATCGCCTCGCTCGCCGCATTGTCGATCGCGTTCTGCAGCGCGTTGAACTCGGGCAAGCCGTCCTTGCCCATGACGACGATCTCGCCGTCGAGCCATGCCGAGTCGATGCCGAGCGACTCGACCGCGGCGGCGAGCGGCTTCATCTTGTCGGTCCAGTCGTGGCCGCCGCGGGTGATGAGCTTCGCCTTGCCGTGCTCGATGCGCGCCATCAGCCGGTAGCCGTCGAACTTGGTCTCGACGATCCAGTCGCCGGCAGGCGGCACGGCGAC
>DASXIP010000394.1:0-5338 GCA_036497875.1 Caldimonas sp. | reverse complement strand
ATGGGCGCGTTCGGCGGCTCGTTCCTGAACCACCAGTACCTCGTCTGCGCGTGTGCGCCCGAGTATCCCGACGCCGACCGCTCGCCAGCGAAGGACCTCGTCAGCATGGTCGAGACCGACGCGCGCGGGCGCGTCCGCCTCGTGCCCGCGGCCGACGCGGCGAGCAGTGCGCTCGTTGGCGCGCCGCGCTTTCGACGCGACGGCGATCTGACGCCGAAGGACGAGCGCGGCATGTTCTACGCCGTCAACACGATGCAGCCTCCCTACCAGCCGAGCGCCGCGGCGCCCGCGCCTGCCGATCCGCGCTACGGCGACCCGGCCGACGCGCACACGCTGCCGCCGCAGCGACAGGCGACGATCGGCGACCGCCTCGACGCGAAGGGAGTATCGTGGGCCTGGTACGGCGGCGCCTGGAAGGCCGCGAGTGCGGGCACGCCCGAGGCGAGAAGCATCATCTACAAGGGCACGGTGCAGTTCCAGCCGCACCACCAGCCGTTCAACTACTACGCGTCGTTCGACCCGGCGGCGCGCGCTGAGTACCGCGCCGCGCACCTCAGGGACTTTGACAGCGACTTTCTTGCCGAGGCCGCCGCCGGCCGGTTGCCTGCGGTCTCGTTCTACAAGCCGCAGGGCAACCTCAACCAGCATCCGGGCTCGAGCACCGTCTGGCGCGGCGACGCCCATCTCGCCGCCGTCGTCGCGGCGCTCGAGAAGAGCCCGCAATGGCCGCACATGCTCGTCGTCGTCACCTACGACGAAAACGGCGGCTTCTGGGACCACGCGCGGGTGCCGAAGGGCGACCGCTGGGGCCCGGCGACGCGGGTGCCGGCGATCCTCGTCTCGCCGCTGGCGAAGAAAGGTTTCGTCGACAAGACGCCGTACGACACCGGCTCGATCCTGCGCTTCATCACGCGGCGCTGGAACCTCGTCCCGCTGCCCGGGATCGAGATGCGCGATCGCGCGCTGGCCGCCAATGGCGAACCGGCGATGGGCGATCTGACGGCCGCCCTCGAGGCGCCGCAGTGAGCGCCGCGACGCCGCCGCGCGCGCCGCGCGAGGCGCGCGATGTCAGCGTGCACGGCGATCGGCGGATCGACGAGTACCACTGGCTGCGCAATCGCGACGACCCGCGCACGCTCGACTACCTGCGCGCCGAGAACGCTTACGCCGAGGCGTGGCTGGCGCCGCGCGCCGCGCTTGCCGAACAGCTCTACCAGGAGATGGTCTCGCGCATCCAACAGGACGACGACTCGGTGCCGATGCGAAAGGGCGACTGGTGGTACTCGAACCGGCTGCGCGCGGGCGAGCAGTACCCGCGCTACCTGCGCCGCCGCGCGATCGGCTCCGACCGCCGCTTCGACCCCGACGGCGCCGACGAGACGCTGCTTGACCTCAACGTGATGGCCGTCGGCAAGGCGTTCCTTCGCCTCGGCGTGACCGCCGTGACGCGCGACGCAGCGCGACTCGCCTACACCGTCGATCACACCGGCGGCCTCGACTTCACGCTCCACGTCAAGGATCTCGCGACCGGCGCCGTCGACGGCTGGTCGGTCGAGCAGGTCTCGTCGGCGACGTGGGCGAACGACAGCCGCACGCTCTACTACGTCACGATGGACGAGGCCAAGCGGGCGAGCCGCCTCTGGCGCCACGTCGTCGGCGACGGCACGGCCGACGAACTGCTGTTCGAGGAAATCGACGAGATGTTCGACCTCGGCGTCGCCAAGACGCTCGACGAGCGCTGGCTCCTCGTCGGCAGCGAGAGCAAGGATTCGACCGAGTGGCGCGTCGCCGACGCCGACCGAGGCGGCGAGCTGCCGTTCGCGATGCGCATGGTCTTCCCGCGCCGCGCCGACGTCGAGTACGACCTCGAGCATCGCGCCGGCCGCTTCTACGTTCGCATCAACGACACCGGGCGCAACTTTCGCCTCGTGACCGTCGACGCCGCGGCACCCGACCTCGGCCGCGGCGAAGAGCTGATCGCGGCGTGCGACGACGTCATGCTCGACGCCATCGACGTGTTCGCGAACCATCTCGCCGTCACCGAGCGCGTCGCCGGCAGCCTGCGGCTGCGGATCGTCGACCTGCGCTCGGGCGACGTGCACACGATCGCCTTCGACGAGCCTGCGTACAGCGTCCACACCAGCGGCAACGCCGAGTTCGCGACGTCGACACTGCGCTTCGTCTACACCTCGATGACGACGCCGCCGTCGACCTTCGACTACGACCTCGACGGCCGCACCCGCGTGCTCAGGAAACGGCAGCCGGTGCCCGGCTACGACGCGACGCTCTACGCGAGCGAACGCAGCACGGCCATCGCCGGCGACGGCACCGCGGTGCCGATCTCGCTTGTCTACCGCCGCGATCGCAAGCGCACCGGCCCGCAGCCGCTCCTTCTCTACGGCTACGGCAGCTACGGCCATCCGATCGACCCGGCGTTCTCGCAGACGCGCGTGTCGCTGCTCGACCGCGGTGTCGTCTTCGCGATCGCCCATGTCCGCGGCGGCGGCGACCTCGGCCGCACGTGGTACGAGGCCGGCAAGATGGCGCGGAAGCAGACGACGTTCGACGACTTCATCGCCTGTGCCGAGGCGCTGATCGCTGCCGGCTGGACGACGCCTCGGCAGCTCGCGATCGAAGGCGGCAGCGCCGGCGGCCTGCTGATGGGCGCGGTCGTCAACCAGCGGCCCGAGCTCTTTCGTGCCGTCGTCGCCCATGTTCCGTTCGTCGACGTCGTGACAACGATGCTCGACGAGACGATGCCGCTCACGATCGGCGAGTTCATCGAGTGGGGCAATCCCAAGGACGCCGAGCAATACGCGTGGTTGCGCGCCTACAGCCCGTACGACAATCTGAAGCCGGGCGCCTACCCGGCGATGCTCGTCCGCACCGGGCTGAACGACACCCAGGTCGCGTATTGGGAGCCGGCCAAGTACGTCGCCAGGCTGCGCACGCTGAAAACCGACGAGCAGCCGCTCCTGCTCAAGATCAACCTCGAGGTCGGCCACGGCGGTGCGTCGGGACGCTTCGACAGCCTGCGCGAGATCGCCGAGGACGACGTCTTCCTGCTCGTCGAGCTCGGCCTCGCGAGCTGAGCGCCATCGCCGCGTCGCTCCCGTCTCGCCGGCGCGTCGTGCTGCGCATCGTCGTCGCCGCGCTGCTTGCGCCGGTGCTCGCGCTCACCGTCGCCCAGCAACTCGTGAGCGACGGCCCGTGGTGGCTCGAGCTGTCGCGCTACCTACCGTACCCGCTGCTGGTCGCACCGGCGGTCGTCGCGCTGTTGCTGTCGCTGCGGCTGGGCTGGCGCTGGCGGGGCGCCGGAGTCGCGACGATCGCGCTGTTCGCGACGGTGGCGATGGGGCTCGTCTGGAATGCCGATCCCGACGCGCCTGCGGTCGACGTGCGCTTCATGACCTACAACGTCAAGGCGCTGCTGGCGATCGAGCGCCCGGGCGGTCTCGCCGCACTCGCCGCCGAGGTCGAGCAACACCACCCCGACATCGTCGCGATGCAGGACTCCAGCCCACTGATGCGCGGGCGTGATCCGGCCCGACCGGGGCCGATGTTCGGCTTGCCCGTTGTCCACCGCGAGTCGCAGTACGTGATCGCGAGTCGCTGGCCGCTGCGCGACTGCGCGACCGGGCGCGCCGACGCGGGTGGCGAGACGCTGTTGTTTGCCCGTTGCAGCGTTGAGCGCCCCGGCGGCGCGTTCGAGCTCGTCGACGTCCACCTCGAATCGCCGCGTCGCGGGTTGGTCGCAGCGCGCAAGGAGGGCATCGACGGCATCGACCTGTGGGCGAGCAACCACGCTGGCCGGCTGGCGCAAGCGCGGGCGCTCGCTGCCGTGCTGAAGACGAACGCGCGGCCCCTCGTCCTCGGCGGTGACCTCAACGCGCCGGATTCATCGGCGGTGATCCAGAGCCTGCTCGCGGTCGGCCTGCGCGACGCATTCGCGAGCGGCGGCCGCGGCTATGGCTACACCTATGGTCATACGCTGCGGGCGCGCTTCTCTTTCCTGCGCATCGATCACGTGCTCGTCAGTGGCGACGTCGAGGTCGTGCGCGCGTTTGTCGGCGGCAAGGACGCGTCGGAGCACCGGCCGGTGATCGCCGACCTGCGCTTTCCGCGTCGCTGACGCCGCGGCATCGCAGTGGCACCGCAATCGCAGGCGGCACGAAGCGAGGCGCGCGCCGCCGCGGGCTACGCGGCTGCGATTGCAGCCGGCGCCGGCGCCAGCCCGAGCATTCGCCGCGCCTCGGCCGCGGTCGCCACCCGGCGCCCGAACTCCTCGCACAGGCGAGCGACCTGCGCGACGAGTGCCGCGTTCGATGGCGCGAGCGTGTTCTTGTCGAGCCGGACGTTGTCCTCGAGCCCGGTGCGGCAATGGCCGCCGAGCTCGAGCGACCAGCGCGCGAGCGTCAGCTGGTCGCGGCCGATGCCGGCACCTGTCCACGTTGCGCGCGGCGACAGGCGCGCGAGCGTCCGGAGGTAGAACTCGAACACGTCGCGGTCGACCGGCATCGCGTTCTTCACGCCCATCACGAACTGGACGTGCAGCGGGCCTTCGATGCGTCCGTCCCTCTCCATCGCCGCCGCCTGGAAGAGCATCGACAGGTCGAACGCCTCGACCTCGGGTTTGATGCCGTACGACTTCATCTCGGCAGCGATCCAGTCGACGAGGTCGGGGGCGTTGTCGTAGACACGGGTCGGGAAGTTCACCGAGCCGGTGGCGAGCGACGCCATGTCGGGGCGCAGCGCGAGCATGCCACCGCGCTCGCGGCCGGCGCCCGATCGGCCGCCGGTCGAGACCTGCGTGATCATCCCCGGCGCATGCTTGCGGATGCCGTCGAGCACCGGCGCGAACCGTGCGGGCGCCGATGTCGGCGTGCCGTCGTCGTTCGCGTGCCGGCGTCGTGGCGTGGACGAAGTCGTGCTCGATCGCGTCGAAAGCGCGCGGCGGCGATCGCCTCGAGCTTCTGGCGCGGCCTGCTGCTCATGGAGACGGTGGCGACGGCGCGGCGCATCGTCCCGGCGCTCGGGCTCAGTAGCGGATCTGCGCGACCGCGCGCAGCTCGTCCGGCGTCGCACTTGGGAAGCCGAAGAACTCGAGGTACGCCGGGATCATCTCGAACAGCATGTCGGTGCCGAGCTGGATCGCGCAGCCGCGCGTGCTCGCCGCGCGCAGCAGCGGCGTGAGTTCGCTCGTCATCACGACTTCACCGACGAAAGTCGACGGTGCGATCCGATCGACGTCGAACGGCAATGGGTCGCCCGGGCGCATGCCGAGCGGCGTCGCGTTGACGACGAGGTCGAAGCCGGCCGGGTCGTTCGAGCCGGTGCC